>JAJZFE010000265.1:0-7442 GCA_021798655.1 Acidobacteriota bacterium
CTCCCACAGGGCATTCGCGGGGATCACGAACGATTGGCGGCGCACCAGGTGCGGCGCATTGTGCAACATGCGACCGCGCTCCTTCAGCGCCTCCAGCACCAGTGCAAGATTGCCCTGCTGCAGGTAACGAACCCCGCCATGCACCAGCTTCGTACTGCGGCTGGAGGTGCCCTTGGCAAAGTCGGCCTGCTCCACCAGCAGCGTGCGGTAGCCGCGCGCGGCGGCATCGACAGCGGCGCCCAGTCCCGTCGCGCCGCCACCCAGCACCAGCACGTCCCACGGCGTGGCTTCGTTGGCGCGTTGCAGCGCATCGCGGCGGTTCATTGCGCCTCCGCCTGGTTCCACTGCCGCGACCGGCTCACCGCCTGCGACCATCGCATCCGTTGCGCGTCGCGTTCGGCGGGCTCGATGGCTGGCGAGAACGCCTCGCCGCGCGTCCACAAGCCTTCCACTTCTGCGACCGACCCCCAGTACCCGCAGCCCAGGCCGGCCAGAAACGCCGCGCCAAGCACGGTAGACTCCGGCGTGCCCGCGCGCACAACCTCCACGCCCAGCAGGTCTGCCTGCATCTGCATCAGCAGTTGATTGGCCGACGCGCCGCCGTCCACGCGCAGCTCCGCGATGGCGATGCCGGAGTCCGCCTGCATCGCCGTCAGGATGTCCGTCACCTGCAGCGCGATGCCCTCCAGCGTGGCGCGGGCGATGTGCGCGCGCGTGGTGCCGCGCGTCAGCCCGATGATGAGCCCGCGCGCATCCGCGTCCCAGTACGGCGCGCCCAGCCCGGAGAGCGCCGGCACAAAGTACACGCCGCCGGAGTCCGGCACCGACGCCGCCAACGGCTCCACCTCCGCCGACGAGCCCAGAATGCCCAGCCCATCGCGCAGCCACTGCACCGCCGCGCCGCCAATGAACACGCTGCCTTCCAGCGCATAGGACACGCGGCCATCCATCTGCCAGGCAATCGTCGTCAGCAGCCGATGGGTCGACGCCACCGGCCGCTCGCCGGTCTGCATCAGCATGAAGCAGCCCGTGCCGTAGGTGTTCTTCACCATGCCGGGACGCAGGCACATCTGCCCGAAGAGCGCCGCCTGTTGGTCCCCGGCGATGCCGCAGACCGGCACGCCCGGCAGCAGCGCGCCAATCGTCACACACGCACCGCTCGATGCCACCACCTCCGGCATCATGCTGCGCGGAATCGCAAACAGCCGCAGCATCTCGTCGTCCCACTGCAGCGTGTGGATGTTGAACAGCAGCGTGCGCGATGCGTTGGTCACATCGGTCACATGGCGCGTGCCGCCGGTCAGCTTCCACAGCAGCCAGCAGTCGACCGTGCCGAAGCAAAGCTCGCCCGCCTCCGCTCTCTCCCGCGCGCCGGCTACGTTGTCCAGCAGCCAGCGAATCTTGCTCGCAGAAAAGTAGGCGTCGAACAGCAGCCCCGTCTTCTCGCGGCACATCTCCTCGTGCCCCTGCGCCTGCAGCTCGTCGCACAGCGGAGCGCTGCGGCGGTCCTGCCACACCAGCGCATTGAAGATCGGCTGCCCTGTCCTGCGATCCCACACCACGGTCGTCTCGCGCTGGTTGGTGATGCCCACCGCTGCAATGTCTGCGGCCGTCAGCCGTTGCTGGTCCATCACATCGCGAATCGCCGCCAGCTGCGACGACCAGATCGTCTCCGGATCCTGCTCCACATAGCCCGGCTGCGGATAGATCTGCGGCAGCTCACGTTGTGCCACGGCCACAATCTTGCCCTGGTGATTCACCACCACGGCTCTGGAACTGCTCGTGCCCTGATCCAGGGCGAGTATCACGCTCATATCGGTTTCGCGGTCTTCCTGTTGCGCCCAATTGTAGACTCTTTCGCGCAGTCTCCATGGGAATGATGTAAGCATTTACATCGGTGCATGTTTTGGTGTCTAGTGGTAACGCCGTCAAACCGTCATCCCGCTCGCCGCTGCGCAGAAGTCCGCAGAGAGCGGCCCGGAGTCGCACCGTGAAACCTACCGCCGCCCTCTTCGCCCTGCTCGCACTCACGGCAACGATCCGTGCCCAAAGCGCAGCTCTGCCCGCACCGCTGCCCATCCCCGCGCTCGAACAGAAGGACGGCCGCTACGCCTTCACCGTCGAGGGCAAGCCCTTCCTCATGCTCGGCGCGCAGATCAACAACTCCAGCTCGTGGCCCGCGGCGCTCGCCACCGCCTGGCCCGCACTCGAAGCCATGCACGTCAACACGGTCGAGGCGCCTGTCTACTGGGAGCAGATGGAGCCTACCCCCGGCCACTTCGACTTCTCCACCGTCGACCTGCTCGTAGACGGTGCGCGGCAACACCATCTGCATCTCGTCCTTCTCTGGTTCGGCACCTGGAAGAACGGCCAGAACCACTACGTCCCTGAGTGGATGAAGTCCGACCCTGCGAAGTACCCGCGCCAGGTCAGCGCCTACGGCAAGCTGCTCGATGTCATGTCGCCGAACGCGCCCGCGAACCTCGACGCCGACAGCCACGCCTTCGCCGCGCTCATGCACCATCTGCGCGAGACCGACAGCTCGCAACGCACCGTCATCATGATGCAGGTGGAGAACGAGTCCGGCGGCATCGGCTCGGTCCGCGACTACTCCGCCGCTGCGCAGACGCTCTTCGCCGCCAATGTTCCTGCGGCTCTTACGACGGCGCTGCACAGGGCACCCGGCACGTGGCAGCAGGTCTTCGGCGCGGATGCCGACGAGCGCTTCGCCGCATACTCCACCTCCAGCTACATCAACGCCGTGGCCCGCGCCGGCAAGGCCGAGTACCCGTTGCCCATGTACTGCAACGTCTGGATCACCTACCCTGTGCATGCGCTGGAGAACCGCGACCACGGCAGCCCTGGGCAGGAGTATCCAAGCGGCGGCCCGCAGCAGCAGAACATCGCCGTGTGGAAGGCGGCGGCCCCTGCCATCGATATCCTCGCGCCGGACTTCTACTCCGACGATCCAGCCTTCTACCGCACCGTCGTCGCCGCCTATCAGCGGCCGGACAACGCCCTCTTCATCCCGGAGACGGCCCTCAACAAAGACATGCTCGGCCCGGATCTCTTCTACGCGCTGGGCCACGGAGCCATCGGCTTTTCGCCCTTCGGCGTCGACTACTCCGGCTGGACGCACCTCGAAGACAACAGGATGCCCGTGTGGCTCGCGCAGAACTTCGCGCTCCTTGCGCCCATCGAGCAGCAGGTTGCGGAGTGGAACTTCGCGGGCAAGCTGCAGACGGCCATTGAGTCCAAGGGCGCAGCGCAGCAGCGGCTGCACTTCGGCAACGTCGACGCCATCGTCTCCTTCGGCTATCCGCAGCACGATGGCGCCGCGCCGCCGGGCACGCCCGATCTGCAGGGGCGAGCCCTCATCGCGCAGACCGGCCCGCTGGAGTTCGTCGTCACCGGCTTCGAGGCCAGCGTCCGCTTCGTCCAGGCCGAACAGCCGGAGAACGCTCCGCCGCAACAGCTTGAGATTCTTCGCGCCGACGAAGGCACGTACGTCAACAACAACTGGCAGACCGCCCGCATCTGGAACGGCGACCAGACCGACCGCGGCCTCAACTTTCGCAGTGCCACACCGCCCATCATCCGGATCCGCCTCCACGAACTTCCGCTCTACGACAGCTCGTTCAAGACCCCACGCCAATAGCCGAATCGAAGCAGCCTCACCCACCGCCAGTAGGAGCCCACACCTCATGCAACGTCGCGAGTTCATCAAGTTCACGGGCAGCGCCCTCGCCGCCACCGCTCTGCCTTCCGCCGTCGCCTTCGCTGCGGACGCACCCTCCAAGGGCCGCCGCGTCCTCTCCCTCAATCGCAACTGGCGCTACCGCCCGGAGAAGGTCGATGGCGCGCACCTCGCCGACTTCAACGACGCAGCCTTCGCCACCGTCGTCATCCCGCACACCAACGTCAGCCTGCCCTGGCACAGCTTCGACGACAAGGACTACGAGTTCATCTCCACCTATCGCCGTCGCTTCCGCTGCCCGCAGTTCGTCAAAGGCGAGCGTGTCTTCGTCGACTTCGAAGGCGCGATGACGGCCTCCACCGTCTGGATCAACGGTGTGCCGCTCGGCGAGTACAAGGGTGGCTTCACGCCCTTCTCCTTCGACCTTACCGACCACCTCCGTCCCAACGCGGAGAACGTTCTCGTCGTGCAACTCGACTCCACCGAGCGTCCCGACATTCCGCCCTTTGGCTATGAGGTCGACTACATGACCTTCGGCGGCATCTATCGCGAGGTCTCCCTCCGCGTCGTTGCGCCCACGTACATCGACAACATCTTCGCGCGGCCCAAGGATGCTCTCACCGCGCCCGCGCTCGATGTCGATGTCTTCCTCGCAGGCGCTTCGGCCGATCACCTCACCATCGAGGTCGAGCTGCGCGACGGCGACCGCGTCATCGGGAAGGGAAGCAGCACCGGCGCACTCACGGACGGCGCCGACCCCAACGCGGCGATGGACCCCGCCACCGCGGCGCCCGCCTACGCCAGCACCGAGACCACGCAGGACCCCGCGAAACACACCATCACGCTCACCGGCCTCACCGGCATCGAACTGTGGGACATCCATCATCCCCGGCTCTACACCGTGCACGTGCGGCTGCTTGCCGACGGCCACATTCTCGACGCCGACACGCGGCGCATCGGCTTCCGCGAGGCCACCTTCACCGATCACGGCTTCGAGCTGAACGGTAAGATCGTCAAGCTGCGCGGGCTCGACCGCCACCAGACGTTCCCGTTCGTCGGCCAGGCGATGCCCGCGCGCGTGCAGCGTCGCGACGCGGACATCCTGCGCTACAACCTGCACTGCAACATCGTGCGCACGTCCCACTACCCGCAGTCTCGCCACTTTCTCGATCGCTGCGATGAGATCGGCCTCCTCGTGCTCGAAGAGATTCCCGGCTGGCAGCACATCGGTCCCGAGCCGTGGAAGCAGATCGCCATCGACAACGTCGGCCGCATGGTGCGCCGCGACTGGAACCATCCGTCCATCATCCTCTGGGGCGTCCGCATCAACGAGTCGCAGGATGACCACAGCTTCTACATCCGCACCAACGCGCTCGCGCACGCCCTCGATACCTCGCGCCAGACCGGCGGCATCCGCTACCTCTACGACACCGAGCTGCTCGAAGACGTCATGACGATGAACGACTTCGGCTTCCCCTTGCGCAAGCCCAACCATCCGCGCTACCTGAACACCGAGTTCGTCGGCCACACCTTCCCCACCAAGACCACCGACGACGACGAGCGCCAGCGCGAGCACACGCTGCGTCACGCGCGCATCCACAACCAGCTCGCCAGCGACCCGCAGTACGCCGGCGGCATCGGCTGGTGCGCGTTCGATTACAACACCCACTCCAACTTCGGTGCCGGCGACCGCATCTGCTACCACGGCGTCACAGACATCTTCCGCGAGAGCAAGCCCGCCGGCGGTTTCTACAAGAGCCAGTGCGACCCGGACGAAGAGGTCGTCATTGAGCCGGCGTTCCACTGGGCCAACAGCGATGAGTCGGTCGGCTTCTCGAAGATGGTCATCTGCTCCAACTGCGAGCAGTTGAAGCTCTCGATGCGCGAGGCCAGCCTGCCGAGCAATCCGTGGGTGCCGGTCGCCACCGTAGACCCCGACCGGCAGGAGTTTGGGAACCTCAAGTACCCGCCGTTCGTCATCGAAAAAAGCAAGCTCGACATGAAGCCGATGAAGCTCCACTGGGGCGACCTGCGCATCGACGGGCTCATCGGAGGCAAGGTCGTCGCCTCGAAGACGCTCTCCGGCAGCGGCGTCGATCGCAAGTTCGTGTTGCTGCCCGACGATACCGCTCTGGTCGCCGACGGTGCCGACTCCACGCGTGTAGTGTTGCGCGTCACCGACGAGTTTGGCGCCACGCGCACCTACGCCAACGACCCCATCGTCTTCACGCTCGATGGCCCAGCGGAGTTGATTGGCGACAACCCTTTCGCACTCATCGGCGGCACCGGAGCCGTCTGGATTCGCGCCAGGCAGTCACCAGGCGTCGTCACGCTGACCGCGAAGCACCCGCGGCTCGGCACGCAGACCGCCTCGTTCAAGCTGACCAGTGCGCCACCGGAGGCCCTCTAGAGCCCTTCCCTCTCAGGTGTAGTCGCCAGCAATCTTCATGATTTGTCATTCCGCAGCGAAGCGGAGGAATCTGCATCCTGCGCGGCGACGATACCTGATGGGAAAGCGCTATAACGACCGCCTCGTTGCATTGGGGCCCAGGCTACTGCGCGTCGAAGCGAAACGCCGCAGCCTGCAGATCGCCGCGCAGGTCCACGTCCACGCCGTGCGACATCCAGTAGCTGCCGCTTGCGGTGGCCGGGGTGTCCGCACTCAGCTTGCCGGCAATCGCTGCGACCTTGTAGGTCTTCGCAGGATCCAGCCCGCGCAGAAACACGCGCGGATACGGATAGCCCATCGTGCTGGAGTGCAGAAACGTAAACAGCGCGGCCTGCTTCCTGTCCTGCGACACGGACTCCGTCACCGAGGCCTCGCTGCCGTTGCGCGGCGACACCAGCCGATACAGCGATCCATGCTGCACCGTCTCGCGCACGCCCTTGTATCCGGCGATCAGCTCCTTCGCCGTCGCAAAGTCCTCCGGCGTCCACTTGTTCAGATTCGCGCCGACCCCCAGCGAGCCCTGCATCGACGACAGGAAGCGATACGTGAGCGAGGTCGTGCGATTGTTCGCCCAGCTCGGCGAGTCCGTCACCCAGGCCATCATCACGCCGGGTGTGTAGGCATACGTAAAGCCGTCCTGAATGCTCAGCCGGTCGTACGGATCGGTGTTGTCCGAAGGCCACACCTCATCGGTCAGGCCGAGTATGCCCAGGTCGACGCGCCCTCCGCCGCCGGAGCAGGACTCAATCTCCAGCTTCGGATGCTTCGCGCGCAGCTCACGCAGAATGCCGTACAGATTCTGCGTGTACGCCACGTACACCTGCTTCTGTTCGTCGTTGGCAACAGCAGGCCAGCCCGGCTCGGTCCAGTTGCGGTTGTAGTCCCACTTCAGAAACGCGATGTCGTTGTTCGTGACCAGCTCGTCGAGGAAGTGAAACACGTAGTCGCGCACGTCCTGGCGTGCCAGGTTCAGCACCAGCTGGTTGCGCGCTTCGGTGCGCGGCCGTCCGGTAAAGTTCAGCACCCAGTCCGGATGCTTGCGATACAGATCGCTGTCCGGGTTCACCATCTCCGGCTCCACCCACAGGCCGAAGTCCATGCCCAGCGTATGCACCTTGTCGATCAGCGGCTTGAGCCCGTGCGGAAACTTCTGCGGGTTCACATACCAGTCGCCCAGCCCGGCGTGGTCGTCCTTGCGCTGGCCGAACCAGCCGTCGTCCATCACGAAGCGCTCCACGCCCAGCGACGCGGCCTTCTCTGCAAGCGCCACCTGCCCGGGTTCGTCCACGCTGAACG
>JAJZFE010000265.1:7452-12867 GCA_021798655.1 Acidobacteriota bacterium
CGGCTTTCTCTGCGAGCATCTCCTGCCCGGGTTCGTCCACGCTGAACGCCGTTGCCTCCCACGAGTTGTAGATCACCGGCCGTGGCCGCGGCGTCGGAGCCTGCGGCACAATCTTCGCCAGCTCAAACCGATGCAGCAGCCGCGACGCACCGCCGAGCCCCTGGTGCGAGTAGCCGCCATAGAACACCGGCGTCGTCAGCGATTGCCCCGGCGCGAGCTTGTACCCGAAGTCGAACGGGTTGAAGCCGCCCGTCACGCGCACCTGCTGCAGCGCGTCCTGCTCCACGGTGATGCGCCACGACCCGCTCCACGCCAGCGCGCCAAACCACACATCGCCGCTGTCCTCATCGGTGTCTGGCCCGCGCTCAATCGCAAACCACGGATTGTTCTGATGGCCGGTGGAGCCGCGTCGGCTCTCCAGCACCGTCTGCCCTGGCCGCAGCGGCTGCTGCTGTAACTGGTCCTCTCCTGCCCATCGGCCGGTCAGGTAGTTCAGCGTGTAGTCGTCGCCGCGCGGCAGGTTCCACGTCGCGGCTGCGGCCTGCTCGATCATCACCGGCGTTGCGGTCTTGTTCGTAATCACGGCCGACCGGCCCACAATCCCGGTGGCCTCGTCCACGGTGTAGTGCAGCTCGACGAAGAGGTCGCGCAGAATATCCTTCGTCACGATCGTCAGCTCGTCGCCGGCGATGCGGTGCGACACGTAGTGCAGCACCAGGTCGCGATTCCCGTTGGCAAACGTCACCTTCAGCGCGGGCTCCAGATACAGCTGCCCGCCCCAGCCCTTGTACTCGCCTTGCGTCACGGTCTCCGGCCCGTCGAACGACGCGACCTCCGCCAGCGTATGGGCCGCAGCGAGTGCGTCCGAGCCTGCGATCCCGCGTCCCCAGAAGACCGGCTGCAGCTCATCGGCGTTGTTCACGCCGAACGCGTACGTCACGTCGCCGGCGTCGATTCGAAACACCTTCGTCGCCGCGTCGAAGTGGATCGCCGAGCTGTTCTGGGCGTTCAATGCGGACGGCCCGGCCATCACGGTGGCCAGTGCGGCGCAGCAGGCCAGGCAGCGGAGTTTGCAGCAGAGTGGACGCAACATGTGGCTTCCTCGTTGGACTTCTTCGTCTGATTTTTACGTCTGACTTCTTCGCTTAGGGCAGTTTCCTCTCAGGTGTAGTCGCCAGCAGCCTTCATGATTTGTCATTCCGCAGCGAAGCGGAGGAATCTGCATCTCGGACGGTGACTACACCTGATGGAAAAGCGCTCTAACTTCTTCGCCTGAAAGCGGCGAGCAGGGCTCAGGCCCGTCATCACCGCTGTTTTCAGAGCACCATGAAGTATAGCCAACGGACGGCTACTCATGTAAACAATTACATCCATGCGCCGACTTCTGTATCATGCTGCGATGGGTTGCCCGGCAAACAACGGCGCGGCGAAGTGGATGCCTCTCCTGCTCGCTGCCTGCGCGTGCGGCTGTCTGGCGCAGGCCGTTGCGCCGCCGAAGCCCGCAGCCGCTGCGCCTGCGACCACCACCTTCGTCGACGCCACCGCGAAGCTCG
This sequence comes from Acidobacteriota bacterium, assembly GCA_021798655.1. Next base: position 9,006 of record JAJZFE010000265.1, read on the forward strand.
GCGTGCACTTCACCGGCGTCGCCTCGCACACCAGCCGCAAGTATCTGCTGGAGACCATGGGCTCCGGCGTCGCCGCGTTCGACTACGACAACGACGGCCGCCTCGATCTCTTCTTCGTCAACGGTGCGCCGCTCACCGACCCCACGCCGAAGGGCACCACGCCGCAGAAGGCCTCCCCGCGCGACTGGAACCGGCTCTATCACCAGAAGCCGGACGGCACCTTTGAAGACGTGACCGCGAAGGCCGGACTCGAAGGCATCGGCTATGGCATGGGCGTCGCCGTCGGCGACTACGACAACGACGGCAACGAAGACCTCTACGTCACCGCCTATGGCGGCAACCGGCTCTACCACAACAACGGCAACGGCACGTTTACCGACGTCACGGCGGCCTCCGGCACCGGCGGAGACACCACGCCCGGCCTCTCCTGGTACACCTCCGCAGCATGGGTCGATCTGGACAACGACGGTCGTCTCGACCTGGTCGTGCTGCGCTATGTCCGCTGGGACTTTGAGGATGTCTGGTGCGGCGAGTATCGCCCCGGCTACCGTGCCTACTGCCATCCCGACCTCTTTCCGGCGCTGCCGCCGCTCGTCTTCCACAACGACGGCAACGGGCACTTCACGGAGGTCTCTGCGAAGCTCGGCCTCAACGTACCCGGCAAAGGACTCGGCATCGCCATCAACGACTACGACCATGACGGCAAGGTCGATCTCGCCGTGGCCAACGATTCGATGTTCGAGTTTCTCTACCACAACAAGGGCAACGGCACCTTTGAAGAGGTAGGGCTTACCGCCGAGGTCGCCGTCAACGAAGACGGCAAGACCTATGCCGGCATGGGCGTCGCGTTTCAGGACTACGACAACGACGGCTGGCCCGACCTGGTCATGACGGACCTCGCGCACGAGAAGTACGCGCTCTATCGCAACAACGGCGATGGCTCGTTCACCAACGCGACCTACAGCTCCGGCCTGGCTGCAATCACCTCGCCGTACTCAGGCTGGGGCGTGCAGTTCTTCGATGCCGATAACGATGGCCTCAAGGACATCCTCGTCGCGCAGGGCCACGACATCGATAACGTCGAGCTAACCTATCCGCAGATTCACTACCGCGAGCCGATGCTGCTGATGCACAACCTCGGCAAGGGCGTCTTCGCCGATATCAGTGCCCGCGCGGGCGCTGTGTTTCAACAGCCCTGGGTAGCCCGCGGGCTCGCCATCGGCGACCTCGACAACGATGGCCGCGTCGATGCCGTCGTCACCACCAACGATGGCGAGGCTCACATCCTGCACAACGAGTCCACCACCGCCAACCACTGGATCTCGCTGCTGCTCGTCGGCCACACGTCCAATCGAGACGGCATTGGCGCCGTCGTTACCGCGCAGACCGCGCACGGTACGCAAAGCGAGATGGCCAGCACCACCGGCAGCTATCTCTCCTCCAGCGACAAGCGCGTGCACTTCGGGCTGGGCGCGGACCCGGTCGTCAAGCGCATCGAGATCGACTGGCCCTCCGGCATTCACCAGACGTTGAGCAACGTCGCTGGCGATCAGGTATTGCGCGTCGATGAGCCGCCACCCGCCTCCCCCGCCGCCACCAAAGCTCCCTGACGCGCAACCTCCACCGGAGCGTTGTGGCGTTCGTCCTACGCCCGGCAGAACCAGCCCAGCTCTGCCGCATAGGCAAAGGTGTTTTGGATAGTCTCGGCCTGCGCCGCCGCGCTCAGGCGGCTGCCCTTGAAGGCGGCCGTCAACGCTTCAGCGAGCGTGGCCCCATCGCGCAGCGCCGACAGCAGCCGATACGCCTCCCGGTCCATGCGCCGGTAGTACACCACGTCGTCATAGCGATGCACGGCCAGATGCACGGTCGCGCGCTTCATCGCCGGCAGGCGCGCACGCGCCGTCTCATTGTGTCCGGCCTCGTCGTGTGTCGTCTCGCCTCGCTGCGCCACCGCGTTGCTGACGACCTCGGTCTCGGGCGCGTCGCGGCGCACAGCGAGAACGAGTTCGTCTACTGGATAACGCAGCTGCAGCAGTTGCAGATGGGGCTGCAGCGTCAGCCGAGACTCCGGGCCGATCGCCTGCAGGTCGTCGCTGCCCAGCGGCGGCCGCCTCAGCCCGTCGAACGCGTCGATGTACGCCCACTCCAGCGTGGCCACATCCACGGCCAGCGGATGCCGGCGGCCAGCCATCTCCGGGTGCGCGCGCAGCCACTCCGGCAGGCGTTTGCCCAGGTCGCGCAGCGTCCAGGAGTTGGAAGGATTGTCGCGCAGATACGCCAGCACCAGCGCATCGAACCGCTTCTCGCCCAGCAGCGCGCGCAGCGCAGGATAGTCCTCCGACACGGCACCGATCACGCGAAACCAGTACTGCCGGTTGTAGATCTCCAGCCGCTCGAACGAGCTGAGCCGGTCGTTCGGCTTGATGTAGCTGGCCGCGCGCTCGGCCAGCGAGTCGCCGTCCTCGGTGGTCGGCTGCATGTCAAAGTCCGCCGTCAGCGGGCGGCGAACATCGTTGGCCATGCGGCGTTGCAACTCCAGCAGCGTCACGCCAGAACCTCTTCCGGCCGCTCCGCGATACGTGTCTCCGCAACGATGCGTGCCCCCGCGGCGATGCGTGCTGCGGCAGCCTGCAGGTAACGGGTCGCCTTCAGCGCCTCGTTGTGCACTTCGTCGAAGCTCGGGATGTTGTCGTCCCACTCCAGCAGCGTCGCCGTTGGGCCAACGCGATCGATCGCGCGCGCATAGAGATCCCAGACAGGATCGAGTACCGGATGGTCGTGCGTGTCCAGGATGTACTTCTCAAACTTCGAGTGCCCCGCGATGTGGATCTGCGCCACGCGCTCGGCAGGCACCGCGTCCACATACACGCGCGGGTCGAAGCTGTGGTTCTGCGACGACACATAGATATTGTTCACGTCCAGCAGGATGCCGCAGTCGGCGGCGTGGACCACCTCGTTCAGAAACTCCCACTCGGTCATCTCGGACTCGTGGTACTCCGCATAGCTGGAGACGTTCTCCACCGCGACAGGAATCTCCAGCGTGTCCTGCACCTGGCGAATGCGTTCGGCCGTGGTGCGAACAGCCTCAAAGGTGTACGGCAGCGGCAGCAGGTCGTGCGTGTAGCGACCATCCACCGAACCCCAGCAGAGATGGTCGGAGAGCCACGGCGTCTTCGTGCGACGGGTCAGCTCCTTCAGCCGGCGCAGGTGGTCGCGGTTCAGCGGCTGTGCCGAGCCGAAGTACATGGACACGCCGTGCTGCACCACGCGATAGCGATCCAGAATCTGGTCGAGCAGCCGCAGCGGCCGGCCATCGTCGATCATGTAGTTCTCGCTGATGATCTCGAACCAGTCCACCACTGGCTTCTGCGAGAAGATGTGATCGTAGTGCGGTACGCGCAGACCGATGCCCACACCGTAGTCGGTGAAGTTGTTGAAGCGGTTGGCGGGCATGGGCGGTCTCCGGCGACGGTTCAGACAGGTTGGAGGCCTGAGTCATGATCAAGTCTCATGCTCAAGCCTCCAACACGGTAGCGCGTGCGACGAACTAGACAGTCTTGCCGGGCTTGGAGCCGTCGGTGGCGCAGCCGCCCTTGCCCTTGCAGGAGTTCTTGCCGGCGTTCTTGCCGCCGCCCTGGCCCTTGCAGTCGTTCTTGCCCTTGCAGGAGTGCTTCGGCGCTGCGGGCGCGTCCTGCTTCACCAGCACTACGCCGGCGGCAGGCGCATTGTTGCTGGCACCGTTGACGGGCTGCGCGTTCAGGCGAGCAGAGGTACCACCAAACAGGCCCGCACAAGCAGCGGCCAGAGCAAACGACTTAACGGAGTTGGTCTTCATTGGAGTGTCCTTTTCCTTTTTCGTTGG
>JAJZFE010000470.1:0-1468 GCA_021798655.1 Acidobacteriota bacterium
GGGAATCCGGGGTATCCGACGTACTGGCACGCGCGAGGCTATGGTCTGTTTGCGGCGAATCCGCTGGGGCGGAGCGTGTTCGATGCGAAGCAGCCGGCGTACAAGTTTTCGATTGCGAAGGGTGCCAGCGCGACGTTTCACTATCGCATCGAGATCTACGATCACACCACGGAGGCAGCGCAGATCAATCACGACGCGGACGCGTTCGCTGCAGAGTAGCTATCAGGAGAAGACAACGCCCGCCGAGAGTGCTCGGCGGGCGTTGTCTTCTGCGGACGATGGTTAGCGGCCGCCCTTGATGTACACCCAGCCCTGTTCCTGTTTGGTGACGACTTCAACGATGCCGGAGGGGACGGGCGAGAGGCCGGGCAGCAGGTCTTTGAGTTCCAGCTTGTGAGCGCGCATGGAGTTCTGGCAGGCGACGAACTTGACGCCCTGCTCCTGGAGCTTGGCGATGTCGGCGGCGACGGCGGAGTCGGCCTTGACCATGTTGATGCCGCCGGCGAAGGAGACGACTTCCACCTCGACGGTGTCCGGCTTCAGGCCGGCGAGCAGGTTGCCGATGTTGCCCAGCGCGATGTTCCAGTCCATCACATCGCCGGAGGTGACGGCGACAACGACACGGTGGGTCTTGCCTGTTGCGCTCTGGGCGACGGCCCGGCTCAATCCGGCCACACTCAGCACAAACATCGCGCACGCCGCCAACATCAGTACACTGCGTCTTTTCATTGCTCTCCTCGGGACTTCAAATTTCGATGGAATGGTGACAACAAGTATTAGCGTACATGCGCGAGCAGGTGATGCGCGAAGTTTTCAGTAGTGGTCGTAGGCGTGGTTGAACGCTGGCCGCGGCTGCGCATGGATGAACGCCGCGACATCGGTGGCGTCCTGCGCGGAGAGCGTGCCCATGCGGTTCTGCGGCATGTTGTAGGCGATGAAGGCGGCCATCTTTTCGATGCTGCCCATGCCTGCGCCATCGTTGAACGAATCGGGGCCCCACAGCGGCGGATAGGGCCTGCGCGCGCCTTCGCCGTTGACGCCGTGGCAGCCGGCACACTGCGTTGCGTAGACCTCTGCGCCGTGCTGAGGATCGGGAGTGAGTCCAGGCAGAAGCTTGAGACCGCGGCCGACGAACTTCGTCTGTGTGGGGTGGGGTTCGGAGAGCCAGTTGATGTAGGCCTTCAGCGCGAGCATCTCGCGGCTGTTGTCGGGCAGGGGCAGACCGTTCTCGCTGCGCGTCATGCACTCGTCGATGCGGTCGTTCAGGGTGATGGTTCGTCCGGCGCGTTTGCTGAACTGCGGATACGCCTGCGCTGTGCCGACCATGGGAGCGGAGTATGGCGCGATGCCGCCCTGCACGTGGCAGCTCGCGCAGGCCACGCGCGCGCGGGCGAACTGTGTGCCGTACACGGGTGTCTCGTTGAAGAGCTTGCTGCCGTACTCCACCTCGCGCAGCTTGTCCGCGCTT
>JAJZFE010000470.1:1478-3024 GCA_021798655.1 Acidobacteriota bacterium
CGTGGCTTTGCGGGCCAGTCTGGAAGCTGCGGCTGAGCCACGCGCCGCCCAGCCAGTCGAGGCTGTGCGACTTCAGCCGTAGCCCATAGACCAGCACGCCGGCATAGAGAGCCAGCATGGCAGCTACAGCTGCGATCGAGGTCGCACGTTGCGTTGACGCTCGCATGGATGCTCTCTATTGTAACGATGCGTGGCGGTGGCCGGAGTTAGAAGCGTTGCAGTTAGAACTCGCAGTTAGAACTCATAGTCGAGCGAGAATTGGATGCGCCGTGCGTCGCCGGTGGCGATAGGTTGGCTGAAGCTGGAGAGCGGGGCAGCGCTTGCGCCGAACGCGGTGTTCAGCAAGGCAATGTTGCGGTGGTTGATGAGGTTGAAGCTTTCGGCGACGATGTCCAGGTGCCCCGGCCCGATGGCGACCATGCGTAACACGCGGAGATCGACGTTGAGTTGTGCGGGCGTTGCGAGTGTGTTGCGGCCATAGCCCGCGGGCCGCGCGGCGAAGGGATAGATGTGTTCGAGGTTGGTGTCGAGGCCGGTGACGGCGTTCTCTCGAAAGCCACTGGCGAGGCTGACGATGGGTGCGAACTCGAAGCCGGTGAGGGCCTTCATGAGCGGGCCGGGGTTGGCGTTCTTGACGGCATCGGCGGGGTCGCCGAGGTCGGGCCCGATGAGCCAGAGGCCGCTGAGCGTGAAGCGCTGGCGCTGATCCTGCAGCGAGAGAGCACGCTCGGCGCGGAGGTCGAAGGGGTTTTGCGGCTGCTCACCGTCGTAGGAGGCATCGTCGATGGTCTTGGAGAAGGTGTAGCCGGCCATGATCTGCAGGTCGTCCTGAAACTGGCGGTTCACGGTGAGCGTGCCGCCGTTGTAGGAGGAGCTGGCCTCGGTGGCGAACTGATTCACCGCGTCGTAGGCGGTGTTGGCGCGTGCGGCGGAGAAGAGGCCGTTGACCGGTGGTGTGAGGTTGACGTTGCTGCTGCGGCCGAGGTGAACGCCGTGGACGAACTGGTACTCGGCCGTGAGCGTGGTCTGCAGCGGCAGCTCGCGTTCGACGCTGAGCGAGCCGACCTCGCTGTAGGGGTTGCGCAGGCCGGGTTGCGCGGTCCAGATGCTTGGCGCTACGCCTGCGAGCGGCGCGGTGAGCGTGGTGCCGCTCTGGTAGGTTGCGGTCGCGACAGGGCCGTCGACGAGTTGCAGCGCGGCGTGTGTGCCGTCGAACTCGAGCACGCGGTTGATGGTCGCCAGCTCGAAGTGATCGAAGAAGAGGCCGAAGCCTCCGCGTACGACGAGCGCGTGCAGCGGGGTCCAGGCGAGGCCGAGGCGCGGGCTGAAGTTGGTGGCGTCCTGCGGCAGTTGTGCGGGCAGGCGATTGACCTCGTAGCGCACGCCGGCATCGACGGCGAGTGTGGAGGTCGGCGTCCAGTGGTCCTGCGCGAAGGCGGCGATGCGAATGGCTGCGAAGTTTGTGTTGAAGCTGCCGAAGCTCTGCGTGAAGGTGCTGGCGGTGCCTGTCTGCAACGCGGCGAGGTCTGCAAAGACGAAGGTGCCC
>JAJZFE010000519.1 GCA_021798655.1 Acidobacteriota bacterium
CTTTTTTGTGCGCCCGGCACGGGCGCACTCTTGGAGGTGCAAGTCCTCCCGCGAGCTGACCACAGTGAGCGAAGCGAAGCGCAACTGCGGAAGGGTGACCGACCGTGGGGAGGAAGCGCGGAGCGAAGCTGCGAGCCGATGGACAAGAACTGGATAGGAGGCGGTGCCGACTCAGGGCGAGCGTGCAAGAAACCGCGAAGCTCTTGTGGTCAAGGATCGGTGGCGTAAATCCGGCGGTTGTGCGGTGAAGGAGTGCGTTCTTACCCGGGGAGATCTCGCCCTGTGGGCGAAAGCCCAACGGTGTTGAGCCGGAGCGAGAAGTCAGCCGAGGCCGTAGTAGCTGCCGGTTTGGGGTGAAGGGCCGAACGAGGAGAAGTGTTCGAGGCCATGTCGATGTTGGGCGCAAGGCGTCAGATGTCCGCGCAAGCGGAGCGGGTGGATATTGCGCGCGGTGAAGCCGGGCGTGGAGCTGCCAGCGACGAAGCGGCCAGCCCGCGACCGGGAACCGGGGACACAGGATCGGCGTTGCTGGAAGCGGCGCTGACGAGAGCGAACCTCAAGCAGGCATGGAAGCGGGTCAGGGCCAACAAGGGCGCGGCGGGGGTGGATGGTCTGGACATCGACCAGACGGCCCATCACCTCGTCGTGGCTTGGCCAGTGATCCGCGAGCAACTGCTTGAGGGGACGTACCGACCCAGTCCGGTACGTCGGGTGAGGATTCCGAAGCCGGCCGGAGGCGAGCGCGAGCTTGGCATCCCGACGGTGACGGATCGGTTGATCCAGCAAGCGCTGTTGCAAGTGCTGCAGCCGATACTGGACCCGACCTTCAGCGAGCACAGCTACGGCTTCCGCCCCGGACGGCGGGCCCGCGACGCGATTCTTGCGGCGCAGGGTTACATCCAGTCCGGCCGGCGGATCGTGGTGGACGTCGATCTGGAGAAGTTCTTCGATCGCGTCAATCACGACATTCTCATCGACCGTTTGCGCAGGCGCATCGACGATGCCGGAATGATCCGGCTGGTGCGGGCGTATCTGACCAGCGGCATCATGGGTGAGGGTGTCGTGGTGGAACGGCATCAGGGTACGCCGCAAGGTGGACCCTTGAGTCCGCTGCTGGCGAATGTGCTGCTGGACGAAGTGGACAAGGTGTTGGAACGGCACGGGCATTGCTTTGCGCGTTATGCCGACGACTGCAACGTGTATGTATGCAGTCGCAAAGCAGGCGAGCGGGTGATGGGCTTGCTGCGCAAGTGCTACGACCGGCTTCATCTTGCGGTCAACGAGGCCAAGAGTGCGGTGGCGGACGTACGGGAACGGAAGTTCCTGGGGTTCAGCTTCTGGTATGCCCAAGGCGTGGTCAAACGCGGAGTGGCTGCTTCCTCTCTGGATGCGTTCAAGCATCGGATCAGGCAACTGACCCGGCGCTCGGGCGGGCGCAGTGTGGATGAGGTCATCCAGCGGTTGCGCCCTTACCTGCTGGGTTGGAACGCCTACTACGGACTGGCGCAGACGCCAGGCGTCCGGCGCACGCTGGACGAATGGCTACGCCATCGGTTGCGGGCGATCCAACTCAAGCACTGGCGGCGTGGCACCGCGATCTACCGGGCCTGTTGCCAGTTGGGTGCCAGCTCTTGGCTGGCCCAGCAAGCGGCTGCTGGGGCGCGACACTGGTGGCGCGGTAGCGCGCAAGCGCTCAACGCCATCTTGACCGTCCCCTACTTCGATCGACTTGGTCTGCCGCGGCTCTCATGACCTCAACTTCTCGAACCGCCCGGTGCGGACCCGCATGCCGGGTGGTGTGGGAGGGGCGCGATGGTCGCTACCATCGCCCCCTATCCCGATTGGATGACCTCCGGTGAATCTTCCTTCCCTCGCTGCACTCGAGCATGCGCTACAAGCAGGCAGCTACAAGAACGCCGAGACTGGTGCTCGTGCTCGGCTTGAGGTGCAGTTGGATGATGTGCCCTCACTTGTGATTCTGGCTGTCGCTCTGGGGGCGCAGGGTAGACTCGCTGAAGCTCTGCCGTACTACCGACAGCTGACTGCTACACAACCCGGCGAAGCCGCGCATTGGAGCAATCTCGCGACTGCGCTCAGAGACAGCAAGCAGCTTGAAGAGGCCGCCACGTGTTATCGCCGCGCGCTTGCGCTAAGCCCGCATGATCCGGCCCTGCTTACCAATCTGGGTCTTTTGTGTTGGCAACAAGGTGAAGTCGTTGAAACCCGTTCCCTGATGTTGGAGGCATTCCGGCGCGCTCCGGATTCGGCCGAGCCACGCATTTACGGAGCCTTGGCGTGCCATGCCTGCGCTGAGGATGACGAAGCGCGTCGACTCTTGTCGGGCAGCGAGCGTTGGCCCCCGATGGATGAGAGCCTGGAAATTGATCTCGCCACAGCATTGATCCAGATCGAGCGGACAGATGTTGCCGAGCGCCGTCTCCAGCAGTTGCTTAGCAGGATGCCAGATTCAGCCAGGGCGAGAGTGCAGCTTGCAGCGCTTTATGAGCGACTGAGCCGGATTGCTGCGGCCGAGCGCATGCTTTCAGCCGTGGCCGGCGAGGCGCTTGGTGATGATGGTTTGGCAGTGCGTGCCGCGTTGCTACTACGAGCGGGGCAGGTGCTCGAGGCGCGGGCCGCTTATGAAACGCTTTTGCAGCGGGCGGGTACGCCCGCTTCCAACGCGCCGTTGTATTTCGCACTGGCCAAGGCCTGTGATCGCTTGGACGATGCCGCCTCGGCCATGCGCGCACTTGAGGACGGGCATGCTGCGCAGCTTCACACCGCCTCGCGTTTGGTCCCGGATTTGGTCGATCCCGCGTCGGAGCCGTTGCCCATCACACGACAGCGTGTCACACGGGCCGACCGCGCAAACTGGCAGGCGATTGCGGTGCCCGATGTGCAGGCGTCGCCGATCTTTGTGGTGGGCTTTCCACGCTCAGGCACGACCCTGTTGGAACAGATGCTCGATGCACATTCCGCGCTGCGTTCCATGGATGAGCAGGGGTTTTTC
>JAJZFE010000348.1 GCA_021798655.1 Acidobacteriota bacterium
GATTACTTCAGCTACAACATGTTCCTGGCCTTCATGATTGCGCCGGTCTTCCAGATCGTGAACGTCGGGACCCAACTGACAGAGGCATTCGCAGGGCTCGACCGCACCCAGGAGATCATGGCCGAGCTTGAAGAGAATCAATCGCCGGGCCGCACCATCCAGATGCTGCCCATTGTCGGGCATGTTCGTTTCGATCGAGTAGAGTTCGCCTATACCCCAGAGAAACCTGTGCTGCATGAGGTCAGTTTCGACTCCGCACCCGGCACGGTGACCGCGCTGGTGGGCTCCTCGGGATCCGGCAAGTCCACCATCATCAGCCTGCTCTGCGCATTTCACCACCCCGCGAGCGGCAAAGTCCTGGTAGATGACGTTGACCTCGCGAAGGTCAATCTCAACACCTATCGCACCCAACTCGGCGTCGTGCTCCAGGAATCATTTCTATTTGACGGCACGATCCGGGAGAATGTGATGTTCTCGCGCCCCGGGTCCACCGAGGAAGAGTTTCTGGCGGCCTGCCGTACGGCGCGCGTGGATGAGTTCGCCGAACGGTTCCCCGAGGGCTATGACACTCTGGTGGGTGAGCGCGGCGTCAAGCTCTCCGGCGGACAGCGGCAGCGGCTTTCCATCGCCCGCGCGTTGCTGGCTTCTCCGCGCATCCTCATCCTAGACGAGGCGACCAGCTCGCTCGACTCCGAGTCGGAGGCCATGATTCAGGCGGGGCTGGCGCAGTTGATGGAGGGCCGCACCACGTTCGTCATCGCCCACCGTCTCTCGACGATTCGCCGCGCCGACCAGATCCTGGTCATCGAGCAGGGCCGCGTGGTCGAGCGTGGAAACCATGCCGAGCTTTTTGCGCTGGGCGGCCGCTACTACGATCTCTATACGCGCCAGCACGGTCTTGAGGCCAACCTCTTCCTCGCTCCCGGAGAAGGCGACACCGTATCCGAGCGCGAATCCTCCACGATCTGATTTTTTGGAAGTCCCTGGAGACGGTGCGGCTGTCTCGCCTCTTGACGCGCGTTCCATCATCTGAGAAGCTAAGGATGCAATCATTTTGCGAAATGGAGGTTCAATATGCGAGACGCAGCTCCCCAGGGCACCTACAAGGTCCAGGCTCTTGACCGTGCTTTTGCAGTCCTCGACCTGCTCGGCGAGAGCGAGACGCCGCTCGGGCTCGCTCAGGTAGCCTCCTCCCTGCAACTCCACAAGAGCACGGCGCACCGCTTTCTGATGGTGCTGGAGCGTCACCGCATGGTGGAGCGCACCTCGCACGGCAAGTTCCGACTGGGGTTGCGCTTGTTTGATTTCGGCAACCGCGCCATTGAGCAGTACGACCTGCGCGAGCGCGCACTGCCTCACCTGCGCCGCCTGGTTGCCGAGACAGAAGAGACTGCCCACCTCTGTATTCTCGAAGCCGCGCGCATGATCTATATCGACAAGATTGAGCCGGCGCGCTCCGTGCGCATGATTACGCGCATCGGCGCCAGCAACCCGGTGCACTGCACCTCGGTGGGGAAAGCCATCCTTGCCTTCTTACCCGATGATCGCGCCGCCGAAGTGCTCAAGCGGGTCCGTTACGAGCGACTGACCCACCGCACCATCGTTACCCCCGAGGCCTTGCGCACCGAGCTTGAGAAGACCCGCCGGCGCGGGTACGCAGTGGACGATGAGGAGTTGGAGGAGGGCCTGCGTTGCATCGCAGTGCCGGTGCTCGATGCCCAGCGCTTTCCGGTTGCGGCAGTCAGCGTCTCCGGACCTTCGTTCCGCGTGACTGCGCAGAAGCTCCCGTCCATCGCCAATCACCTGCTCCAATGTGTGCGCGGCATCTCCTCAGACATGGGTTACGTCTCCAACCGTGGCACACGTACGGCGCTTTCGGCATAGCCTTCTCTCGGATCGCAGGCGCCACGCAAAGGCCCCTCCGATCTGTTACACTCACTCATGTCGCTGCAGCGATTCCGATCGCCGCAGCTGGATGTTGGGGGACGTAGCTCAGTTTGGTTAGAGCGCTGCCCTGTCACGGCAGAGGTCGCGGGTTCGAGCCCCGTCGTCCCCGCCATCATTCTAAAGCACTTAGGATGATGGGTGACCCCCAAAAGACGAGGTCTCGGGTTTGATATGGGTGCAATAAGCACCTTACCCCGCGATCTGTGGGTGTTTTTCATCCTGCGTTTCACCCAGATTCGGAACCATCATCCTTACAACCTTGCTTTGTGCGGCCCGCTTGTTGGAGGTCGTCGCCTGCGTGTATACCTCAAGCGTGATCCTGCTATTCGCGTGCCGTAAAAGCTCCTGGACGGTCTTTACATCTTCCCCATTCGCCTTCAGCAACGTGCCAAAAGTATGACGGAAGGTGTGCCAGCCGATTTGTTTGTGAATGCCGATTGCTTTCGCTACCGGACGGATATGCCGCTTCATCAGGTTGTCTGGCCAGTACGGTTGCTTGCCCCGCATGACCTCGCTGGCAAAGACATAATCGTCAATCAGTGGGTACGCGCTCTGGCGACGCCAGCGCATCAAGTCCTCCGCCATATAACTATCGAGCGGAACCGGCTTGGCTGATGCCTCCGTCTTGCAGTCGCCCACCACCTGATGCCAGATGGAACGGGTCACATTGAGTTCAAGATTGTCGAAGTCCACATCCCGCCACCGCAGGGCCAGAAGTTCGCTAATGCGAAGTCCCGTCCCGGCGTCCAGCAAAACGAGCGTACGTTCCCGAACGCCGAGTTTGCCGAGCAGCAGTTGAATTTCGACGAGTTCCAGAACATCGGGAATGCGCTCTCGCTTCGCGCTCTGCCGAACGAGCTTGATCGGGTTTCGATCCGTCCATTCGTATCGCATCGCGTGTGTGAAGAGTGCGCTCATAAGGTTCCGAATCTTGGCTCGTGTGCCTTTCGCCCGCTTGATGCCGTCCAGCCAATCTTCGACTGCGACGGATTTCACCTGGTCGAGCGTGTGATCTCCCCAACGAGGAAGAATCCAGTTCTCCAGATTGCATTCATAGGCAGAT
>JAJZFE010000288.1 GCA_021798655.1 Acidobacteriota bacterium
GAGCAGCCAGCGGCCCTGCGACTGCTGCGCGCCAAGCCAGCAGGCCTGCGTCTTGCCGGTGAAGGCTCGCTCGCGAGCGCGAAGCTCGAGCGATGGAGCTTCCAGCACGGTGAGTCCGGGATGAGCGGCAGCCAGTTCGAGTGCCAGCGCGCGGGTGCGGTCGGTAGAACCGTCGTCCACGACGATGATCTGCCAGTCGCGGCCCAACAGGAAAAACTCGTCGCTCTGGGCGAGCAGCGAAGCGAGACAGGCAGGCAGATTGTGCTCTTCGTTGCGCGCGGGAATGATGACCGAGAGTTGTAGCGTCGGTTCGGTCACTTCCCTGGATGGGACAGGGTGGGCCGGCACATCGTCGATCGGCAGACCGAGGATGGGGCTGAGCGTACGGGGCGAGTTGGGAGAGTCAGACACAGGCCACTATTATATGAACTGAGGATGTATGTGAACCGATGATGAGAGCGGATTCGAAGCGATGAACGATTGGCGGACAGTGCGTCGTAGGATGCGCGTCGGGCTGCTGGTCGCCTGCGCGGCGGCAGGCAGTGCGGGTTGCGACCGGGGCGACCATCCTGAGCAGTTGGGGCGACCTGCACCGGAGTTTGTGGTGCATGATGCGCAACGGACGGTGGACCTGGCGAAGCTGCGCGGCAAGGTCGTCGTGCTGAACTTCTGGGCCAGCTGGTGCGCGCCGTGCCTGGAAGAGCTGCCCAGCCTGGAGGCGTTGCAGCATCAGCTGCCGCAGGTGGTCGTGCTGGCGGTTTCCACCGATGACGACAGCGGAGCGTACCAGAACTTCCTTCTGCAACATCATGTCGACCTGCTGACGGTCCAAGACGCTGCGCAGGATTCGAACAAGCTCTACGGAACGTATCGCTTTCCGGAGACGTACGTGATCGACAAGCAGGGCGTGATCCGCAGAAAGTATATCGGTCCGCAGGAGTTTGCCAGCACGGAGATCGTGGAGTCGCTGAAGCGATTGGCAGCGCAGTAGATCGCGCTGGTATCATGATGGTTATATGACGCAGCTTGACGTGATGTACAGATACGACGCAGCGCCCGGCGAGGCGACGATGATGGCGTTGGGACGCGTGCGCGAGGTCTATGGAGTGCGCCGCGTAACGTTCGACGAGACAGCCAAGACCGTTCGCGTGGAGTATGACGCAACGCGCTTGTCCGAAGCGACGATTCACCAGTTTCTGCGTCGCACCGGACTGGATGTCGTGGAGCGCGTTTCTCTGATTCCGCCGCAGCCTGAGCCGGAAGTGGCAACGCCTGCCGCAAGCTAGTTGATTCACACAGCAGGATCAGGTATTCTTAGCAAGTTGCAGTTCTGCAATGTGCGCCCGTAGCTCAGCTGGATAGAGCGTTTGGCTACGAACCAAAAGGTCGGAGGTTCGACTCCTTCCGGGCGCACCATACACTTCCCTTTCAACAATTTGAGAGACGCCACGAAGGTCAAGCCCTGACTTGAATCTTCGTGCGTTTTTCTGCGTCTGTGCATGGCAGCTTCAGTTGTCGTATAGTAAAGAGGACTGAGTTGGTCGCATATGCAGGATGAGATGAAATTCACGAGTTTGAGCAGCGCGAAGGTGGGGAGCACGGGGGTGGTGGAGCGCATCGACCTGCCGGAGGATGTGTGCCACTACCTGGCGCATCTGGGGTTCCTGCCGGGTACGTCGATCGAGGTGCTGCGCAGCGCGCCGGCGGGCGATCCGCGAGTGTATCGGCTGGACGGCGTGGAGGTCGGGCTGCGCTCGGACACGGCGCGGCACATCTACCTGAAGATCGCCGAGGCCGCATGAGCTGTCACGCGCCTGTACTCGATCTGTCGCACGAGCCAGAGGCCCCTGCACCGATGGGGCCCAAGCCGCTGCGCACGGTGGCGCTGATCGGGCCACCGAACTGCGGCAAGAGCACGCTGTTCAACCGGTTGACCGGGCTGCGGCAGAAGGTGGCGAACTATCCTGGTGTGACGGTGGAACATCACTCCGGCAAGATGAAGGCCATCGGGCGGAGCGACCTGACACTGATCGACCTGCCGGGCATCTACAGCCTGGCGACGTACAGCGAGGACGCGCGCGTTGCGGTGGAGGTGCTGACGGGCAAGATGCAGGGCGTGGCGCGGCCGGACTGCGTGCTGCTGGTGCTGGACGCGACGCACATGAACCGGCAGCTGATGCTGGCTGCGCCGGTGTTCTCGCTAGGCCTGCCGACGCTGGTGCTGCTGAATATGAGCGACCAGCTGGAGGCGCGCGGCGGCAAGATCGACACGCTGGCGCTGGCCCATGCGCTGGGTCATCCGGTGGCGCTGATCTCGGCGGCGAACGGCACCGGGCTCGAGGTGATACCGGAGTTCCTGCAGCGGATGGGCAACCGTCCTGAAGACGGGTCGCGGCCGGTGCAGCTGCCGGTGCTGCAGAGTGCGGCGAGCTGCCGCAACTGGGCGACGCAGGTGTCGCAGCGGACGAACTACCAGGCTCCGCAGGCGGCGCTGTGGACGCGGCGGCTGGACGGCGTGCTGCTGCATCGCATCTGGGGGCCGCTGATCTTCCTGGCGGTGGTGGTTGCGGTGTTTCAGGTGGTGTTCACCATCGGGCAACCGCTGAGCGATGCGCTGGGCGATGTGTTGACGCGGCTTGGCGCTCATGCAGCGCTGTTGCTGCCGGATAACTGGATGCGGCTGCTGCTGCGCGACGGGCTGTGGAACGGCGTGCAGAGCGTGCTCGTGTTTCTGCCGCAGATCCTTCTTCTTTTTCTCTTTATCGGCATCCTGGAAGACTCGGGCTACCTGGCACGCGCGGCGCTGATTGCGGACCGCGTGATGCGCTCGATCGGGCTGAACGGCAAGGCCTTCATTCCGCTGCTGAGCGCGTACGCCTGCGCGGTGCCGGCGATCATGGCGACGCGCACGATCGAGAACAAGCGCGAGCGATTTGCGACGATTCTGATTGCTCCTTTCATGACGTGCTCGGCGCGGCTGCCGGTGTACACGTTGATTATTGCGG
>JAJZFE010000488.1 GCA_021798655.1 Acidobacteriota bacterium
TGCCTGGTCGAAGACGATGGACTGTAGTCCGTCGAGGACTTCGTCCGTGACCTCGGCGCCGCGATGTGCAGGCAGGCAGTGCATGAAGACGGCCGACTCCTGCGCGAGCTTCATCAGTGCCTCGTTCACCTGGTAGGGCTTGAAGAGCGGCGCGCGGCGCGCGGCCTCATGCTCCTGCCCCATGGAGTAGACGGCGTCGGTGTAGATGGCATCGGCACCGGTGGCTGCCTTGGCGGCGTCGGTGGTGAGGGTGAGCGTGGCGCCGGTGTGCTCCGCCAGCTCGATGGCTTTGTGCACGATCTCCAGCTTCGGCGCGAAGTTCTTCGGCGTGGCGACGGTGACGTGTACGCCGAGCAGCGCGCCGGCCAGCATCAGCGAGTGGCACACGTTGTTGCCGTCGCCGACGTAGGTGAACTTCAGTCCTTCGAGCGAGCCGAAGTGTTCCTCCAGCGTGAAGAAGTCGGTGATGGCCTGGCAGGGATGCTCGAGGTCGGAGAGCGCGTTGATGATCGGGACCTTTGCGTGCGCGGCCATCTCGGTGACGGTGTCATGCGCGTAAGTACGCAGCACGACGACGTTCATCCAGCGCTCGATGTTGCGCGCGATGTCAGGGATGGACTCGCGTTCGCCGAGCGGCTCCTTGGTCTGATCGACGAAGAGTGCGTTGCCGCCGACGGTGTTCATCGCAACCTCAAACGTGAGGCGCGTGCGCAGCGATGCTTTCTCGAAGAACATCACCATCTGCTTGGCGTCGAGCGCGTGGCGGAAGTCTTCCGGCGCGGCTTTTACGGCGTGGGCCAGCTCCAGGATTGCGGCGATCTCCAGCACGGAGAGGTCGGCGATGGAGCACAGATCGCGGCCGGCGAGGCCCTTCGCCGTCTCGGTGAAGGCTGTGTCGGACTGGATGCCTAGCGCCGTTGCGGGCTTGTCTTTGGGGGCGTTCATGACGAGTGTCTTCTTTTCCATGAGAGGTTTCCAGGTGCTAGGTTTCCAGGTGCTAGGTTCGAGGTGCTAGGTTCTAGGTGCCAGTGTTTGGTGGGCGTCGGTGCGGACAGCGCTGTGCTGCTGGAGTAGCTGATCGAGCGCGGCGATGGTCTGGTCAACGTGCTCGCGCGTGATGAGGTACGGCGGCAGGAAGCGCAGCACGGTTTCATGCGTGCGGTTGAGCAGGATGCGGCGCTGCTGCATCTCGCTGAGGATGGCCTTCGCGAGGTCGGCCGAGTGCAGCTCGACGCCGATCATCAGGCCGAAGCCGCGCACCTGCTTGATGGCTTCGTGCTTCGCCTGCAGTGCGAGGAGCTGCTGGTGTAAGTAGTCGCCAACCTCGTTGACGTGTGTGAGCAGGTTGGCGGATTTGATCTCGTCGATGACGGCGATGGCTACGGCGACGGCGAGAGGATTTCCGCCGAACGTGGTGCCGTGCATGCCGGGTGTGATGGCCCGCGCGGCTGCGTCGGTGCAGAGCATCGCGCCGATGGGCACGCCGCCAGCGAGTGGCTTGGCCAGCGTTGTCACATCAGGCCGCACGGCGTAGTGCTGGTACGCGCACCACTTGCCGGTGCGTCCCATGCCGGACTGAATCTCGTCGAGGATGAGCAGCGCGCCGGTGGAATCGCACAGCTCGCGCGCGACGGCGAGGAACTCTTCGCTGACGGGGTTGATGCCGCCTTCGCCCTGCAGGCATTCGATGGCGATGCCGCAGACCTCGTTGCTGAAGGCAG
Source organism: Acidobacteriota bacterium (assembly GCA_021798655.1). The sequence continues at coordinate 1,722 of JAJZFE010000488.1, forward strand.
CGCGCAACGCAGCGACATCATTCAGCGTGACGAACTCGACGCCCGGAATCAGCGGCGCGAACGGCTCGCGGTAGAGCGCCTTGTGCGTGGTGGAGACCGAACCCATCGTGCGGCCATGGAAGCTGTTCTCCATCGCGATGAACTTTGTGCCCAGGTGCTTGCCTTCCGTGCTGAGCAGCATTGCGTTGGCGCGCGCGAGCTTCATCGCCGCCTCCCACGCCTCCGTGCCGGAGTTGCACAGAAAGACGCGGTCCAGCCCGGTGATTTCAGTGAGCCGTAGCGCGAGCTCGGTGGTGCCGCGGTGATAGAAGAGGTTGCTGGTATGGATGAGCTGCTGGGCCTGCTGGGTGAGTGCGCGCGTGATGGCCGGGTGGTTGTATCCCAGCGCGCAGACGCCGATGCCGCTGAGCAGATCGAGGTAGTCGTTGCCGTGCTCATCGCGCAGGTGCACGCCTTCGCCCGAGACGAACATCATCGGGTAGCGCGCGTAGGTTTGCAGCATCAGGCGGGACTCTGCGGCTTGCAGTTCGGCGAGTGTGGTGTGGCTCATGCTGCGATGACCTCCGTTCCATCGTTGACGCGGGTGTTGATCAGATCGGGCAGAAGTGTGGCGGAGCTGGCGGGAAGAATGCGCACGCGTTTGACGCCGTGGGTCAGCGCATCCTTGCAGGCGCTGAGCTTGGGCAACATGCCGCCGGAGACGACTGCGGACGCTTCCAGCGCGGGAATCTCCTTCAGCGACAGCCAGCGCATAACGCTGCCGTCTGCGCCTTTGACGCCGGGCACGTCGGTGAGGAAGACGAGCGCGTCGGCCTTCGTCGCGATGGCCGTGGCTGCGGCCATCTCATCCGCGTTGATGTTGTAGTACTCGCCGTCGAAGCCGAGCGCGATGGAGCTGATGACCGGGACCGCGCCCATCGTCCAGATGGCATCGAGCCACTTGGGGTCGGTCGCGGCGATCTCGCCGACGAAGCCGAGGTCCCCGACCTTTGGATCGGTCTTCTTCTTGCGCGCACGAAAGACGTGGCCATCGCCGCCGGTGAGGCCCATCGCCTCCTGCCCGCACTGCGTCAGCGCGGCGACCAGCGTCTTGTTCACGCGGCCGCCCAGCACCATCAGCGCGGCGTCGCGCGTCTCGGCATCGGTGACGCGCAGGCCGGCGACGAACTCAGACTTCTTGCCCATCTGCGCGAGCAGCCTGGTCAACTGCACGCCGCCGCCATGCACCAGCGCGACCTTGTGGCCGTCCTGCGCCAGCGCGGTGACGGCCTTGGCGCAGG
>JAJZFE010000133.1 GCA_021798655.1 Acidobacteriota bacterium
GGCCTCTCTGGACGTTGAGAATGCGCTGCATAAGGTTCCCGGCGTGCAAAATGTCACCTCCGTAGTCGGCTTCAGTCTGCTCAGCGTCACCGAGAGCACCTACAATGCCTTCTACTTCGTCACCCTCAAGCCCTGGGAGCAGCGCACGAGTCACGAGGAGCAGTTCACAACCATTCAGCAGAACCTCGCCAAATCGCTGGGCGGCATCAAGCAAGGACTGGCCTTCTCCTTTCCACCACCCGCCATCCCCGGCCTGGGCAGTTCTGGCGGTGTCAGCTTCGTCCTCGAAGATCGCTCGGGAAACAGCGATCCGCAGTTCCTCACCGCCAACCTCTACAAGTTCCTCGGCGCTCTCAGCAAGCGTCCCGAGATCGCCGCTGCGATCCCCACCTACTATCCCGCCGTTCCACAGCTCTACGTCGATGTCGACCGCGAGAAAGTTGTACAGCAGCAGGTCAACCTCGCTGACGTCTACACCACGATGCAGGCCTTCATGGGCGGCTCGCTGGTGAATTACTTCAACCGCTTTGGCCGCCAGTGGCAAACCTACGTCGAAGCTGACGGCGACTCGCGCTCAAACATTGACAACATCGGCCAGTTTTACGTCATAGCGGCCAATGGAAACCGCGTTCCGCTCAGTGCGCTCACCACGGTCCGCCGCACCACGGGTCCCGAGTTCACCACACGCTTCAACGAGTACGATGCCGCTCAGATCACCATCGTCGCCAAGCCCGGCTATAGCTCCGGCCAGGTCATGTCCGGACTCGAGCAAACCTTCGCCCAGACAATGCCGCAAGGCATGGGCTTCGACTACTCGGGTATGAGCTTCCAGGAACACAAGGCCCAACAAAGCATGCCCGCATGGGTCGTCTACGCACTTTCTATCCTCTTCTGTTTCCTGATCCTAGCCGCACAATATGAAAGCTGGTCACTGCCCTTCGGAGTTCTGCTCAGCACGCCGGTCGCGATCTTCGGAGCCTATCTCGCGCTCACGTTCCGACACCTGGAAAATGATGTCTACGCACAGATCGGCCTCGTCATGCTCATCGGCCTCTCGGCCAAGAACGCCATCCTCATCGTCGAGTTCGCAAAGAACGAGTACGAGAAGGGCGAGACGCTCTTTGAAGCTGCGATGAACGGTGCCCGTCTCCGCTTCCGCCCCATTCTGATGACCGCCTTCGCCTTTATTCTGGGTTGCGTTCCTCTGTGGTTTGCCAGTGGATCTGGTGGCGTTTCTCGTCAGATCCTTGGGACCACGGTCATCGGCGGCATGCTCGCTGCAACCCTCATCTCAATCTTCCTTATTCCCGTCACCTTCTCGCTCGCCGAGCGTGTCGCAAGCCGCTTCGGTCAGGACCACAGCGCTTCACTGGAGGTCAAGGGACATCCCAACCCCCACAAGTCAAACGATCCCCACCACGACTCCACACATTCCACGGGAGGCCAGGCATGAACCGCCTCACACGCGCACTTTCCGCGCTAGCACTCGCCAGCTCCATCACAGGGTGCAAGGTTGGACCCAACTACAAGCGGCCCATCATTGACACGCCCGCAAACTATCGCGGAGCCCTTGCACCGGACATCACAACAACCGCTAACTCCACGCCGCTGGGAGCGCAGAAGTGGAGCACGGTCTTCACTGATCCTGTGCTTCAGCAACTCATCGCAGAGGCGCTCAAGAACAACTATGACGTGAAGATCGCCGCCGACCGCGTGCTCGAAGAGCAGGCCCAGTTGGGCATCACCAAGGCCGGCCAGTATCCCACACTCAGCGTCGGAGCAACCTACGACGCACTCGGTCTGCCCAGCAGCCTGCTCAGTGGCCTGAGCAACAACTCGAGCAGTTCCAATAGCAACACGCAGACCAACTATTTCTCCGGCGGCCTCACCGCCTCGGTCGCATGGAACCTCGATTTCTGGGGCTACTACCGTCGCCAGACCGAAGCCGCGCGCGCTTCTCTTGGCGCCACCGAGTGGGCCCGGCAAACCACCTACAGCACACTCATCGAGAACGTAGCAACCGCTTACTATCAGCTCCGCACCCTTGATACTGAGCTCGCCATCACCCGCAACACCCTCGACGCACGCAAGCAATCACTCGATCTCACCCGGAAGCTTGAGCAGGGCGGCGCCGGCACCATGGCCGACGTGCGCCAGGCTGAAGAACTCTACTACGCGGCCCAGGCGCAGATTCCCGCCATCGAGAGTCAGATCGAGCAACAGGAAAACAACCTGCGTCTGCTCCTCGGCCGCGATCCCGGCCCCATCGCTCGCAGCGAAAAAGACGTCTCGATCGCCGACGCGCCGCACCCTGCGAACGTTCCCGTTGGCCTGCCCTCCGACCTGCTCGAGCGCCGTCCCGACGTACGTCGCGCCGAACAGCTCCTCATCCAGGCCAACGCAAACATCGGAGTGGCCCGCGCCGAATACTTCCCGCAACTTTCACTCTCGGGCTCCGGTGGCGTCGCCAGCAGCCAGCTCGATGGTTTGGTCAACCCCGCCAACGCATACTACTATGCGGTCGGCAGTCTCTCCCAACCCATCTTCGATGCAGGCAAGATCCGCAACAACTATCGCCTCGCACAAGCAGCGCACAAAGAACTTCTCGACACATATCAGCAGACCATCGCCGGAGCATTGCGCGACGTCTCGAACGCACTCATCGCGTATAGCAAGACCCGCGAATATCGCGAGCAGCAGGAGAAGCAGACATCTGCGTCCGCCGATGCCGTGCGTCTCGCGCGCATGCGTTACAGCGGCGGTTCTACCAGCTATCTGGAAGTGCTGACCAACGACACCAATCTCTACAACTCGCAACTCACGCTCGCGTCAGCCCAGCAGCAGGAAGCGCAGTCTCTGGTTCAGCTCTACAACGCACTCGGCGGCGGCTGGTAAAGGCCACCTCACGGATCAGCCTTGTAGCCGCCTCTGCCACTCGGCAATCGCCGCACTCTCCGTCGCAGGCAGGGTGAGGTGTCCGACCTTGCGTCCGGG
>JAJZFE010000247.1 GCA_021798655.1 Acidobacteriota bacterium
TTCCTGGTGGATGGCAAGGCGATGACGGTCGCCGAGCTGAAGCCGGACATGCTGGTGGAGGCGACGGTGTTGACGACGGTTGCGCCGGATGCGAAGCCGGAGGTGCTGAATGCGAAGGTGGCGAAGCTGCCTGCGTTGACCGGCGCGCTGCTGGTGTCGAAGACGCCGGGCGCAGGCGACCAGGCGCTGCCGGAGGCGGGTACGAACCTGCCACTGTACGGCGTGCTGGGGCTGGTGCTGCTGGCGCTGGGCGGTCTGCTGCTCTGGCGGCGGCCCGTTGCGGGGTAGCTGCGTTGCGGTGATGCGTTGCGTTGAACAGGGAGGGCAGACGGCCGGTGCGGCGTCTGCCCCTCTGCGCGTCCGGCGCGTGGGGTGTCCCCCCCACCCCCCCCCTCTGTTTTTGCTTGATCTCTGGAATCAACAGGTTACGCGGTGTTGTGGCTGCAAAATATTGATTGCAGAGATTTTACGGGCAAAATATTCATAACATTGGGGTTACGGGGATTGTGGCTGCAAGTCTATGATTTCAGAGATGATAGACGTAAAATATTGAAAAGAATGGGGTTCGTGGTGGTTCCGGGCTGCGTCGGGTTTGGGGAGTCCGTTGCCGGTGGGCCTGTGTCCAGTTTCCTGTTCTTGCCCCTACTTCTATTGTACGGAATTGGATGGAATGATTATGTTTTTATTTTTGAGGTGGTAAGTCGTTTTAGGGCAATGGGTTCTGGGTTTCGGGTGGTGGGTTGGGGGTTGACAGGGTGAGTTTGGCGGGGTGGACGCAACTTTGTGCGGGTCGTATGGTTAGCACGGGTGGGGCAAGTTCTGTTTTTGAGGAGTCTGGATGTCGATGACGGTATGGCGCGAGGCGGGCAAGGGGGCTTTGACGGCGGTGCTGTGTATGGCGATGGTGACGCCGCCGGTGTCTGCGGCCGAGGCGGGTACGCCTGCGCCGGGGCGTTTGACCAAGGAGGAGCGGGTGCTCCATGCGCTGGACCGGCTGACGTTCGGGCCTCGGCCGGGGGATGTGGCGGCGGTGGAGAAGATGGGTCTGGATGCCTGGCTGGAGGGGCAGCTGCATCCGGAGAGCCTGGACGATGCGGCGCTGGAGGCGCGGCTGGACGCGTTTCCGGCGATGCGGCTGAAGGAGGAGGAGCTGCTGCAGCGGTTTCCTTCGCCGGTGATGATTCGGCAGTTGTCGGCGACGGGAGCTTCGCCGAGCGATCCGGTGGAACATGCGATCTATCGGGACGCGTTTGCGAGCTACGAGGCGCAGCGGAAGAAGCAGGAGCAGGGCGGCGCGACGGCAGAGGCGGCGGCGGGGGAAGTGGCCCAGAGCCAGATGTCTTCGGCCGGGCAGGTGATGCCTCCGAAGGCGACCGGGGATGCGGAGACGGACAGCCTGATGGCGGACCTGGCGATGGCGGCCAGTGAGCCGGCACCGGCAGCGGCGAGCGGGGGCGGTACGGTTGGGGCGGTGGAGGTGCAGCGCGTGCTGGGGCTGGCACCGGAGGCGCGGTTTGGCGAGCTGGTGGCAATGGGTCCGGAGCAGATGCTGCAGTTTCGGGCGAGCCTGCTGCCGTTTCAACGGGCGCGGCTGGTGGCGGGGATGACGCCGCAGCAGATCGAAGCCGTGGAGGCGATGCAGGGACCGGCGAAGGTGGTGGGCGCGGAGGTGCTGGAGTCGCGGCTGGTGCGCGACCTGTACAGCGAGCGGCAGCTGCAGGCGGTGATGACGGACTTCTGGCTGAACCACTTCAACGTGTACATCCGCAAGAACGGGAATGAGCCGTACCTGCTGCCGGCGTATCTGCGGGAGACGATTCTGCCGCACGCGCTGGGCAGGTTTGAAGACCTGCTGGTGGCGACGGCGCAGAGCCCGGCGATGCTGATGTACCTGGACAACTGGGAGAGCATCGGGCCGGACTCTGCGGCGGCGACGCGGGTGAAGCGGGCGCAGGCGATGCGTCCGAATGGGAAGATCGCGCAGGCTTTGTCTGATTCCGGACAGGGGGCCGCGAAGCTGCCCAGGGGGATCAACGAAAACTATGCGCGCGAGCTGATGGAGCTGCATACGCTGGGGGTGAACGGCGGGTACTCGCAGCAGGACGTGATCGAGGTGGCGAAGTGCTTTACCGGGTGGACGATCGAGCGGCCCTACGCGGTGGGCACGGGCGGGACGGGCGGGTTTGTGTATGAGCCGAACCGGCATGAGCCAGGGGCGAAGACGGTGCTGGGGCAGAAGATTCCCGAGGGCGGCGAGCAGGAGGGCCTGACGGTGCTGCACCTGCTGGCGACCAGCCCGGCGACGGCGCACTTCATCAGCCAGAAGCTGGCGGTGCGGTTTGTGAGCGACGATCCTCCGGCGACGCTGGTGGATGCGATGGCGGCGACGTTCCTGAAGACGGACGGGGATATGAAGGCGGTGCTGCGGACGATGTTCCATGCGCCGGAGTTCTGGTCGGAGACGGCGTATCGGGCGAAGGTGAAGACGCCGCTGGAGTTTGTGACGAGCGCGGTGCGGGCGAGCGGTGCGGAGGTGAAGAATCCGCTGCCGCTGGTGCAGGCGCTGAACCGGCTGGGGATGCCGCTGTATGGGATGCAGACGCCGAACGGGTACTCGTGGAAGAGCGACGAGTGGGTGTCGAGCAATGCGCTGGTGGGTCGGATGAACGTGGCGCTGGTGCTGAGCGGGAACCGGCTGCCAGGGACGCAGACGAACTGGCCGGCGCTGCTGGGCGAAGGTGCGGGCGTGGCAGAGGATCCGACGCCGGCGACTGAGCGGCGGCTGGAGACGCTGCTGCTGGGCCAGCCGGCCGCGGAGCAGACGCGGAAGACGGTGCTGGCGCAGTTCAGGAACCCGACCGCGCAGCAGGACGCGCTGCAGAGCTTCAATGCGCCGCCGGTGGCGACGCAGGCTGCGGCGGCGAAGAGCGGCGCGGGGTTGAACGGCAAGCCGGAGACGCCGCTGGATACGATGGCGGGGCTGCTGCTGGGAA
>JAJZFE010000058.1 GCA_021798655.1 Acidobacteriota bacterium
TTTCCGATCACAGCTATGGGTTTCGGCCCGGACGCTCGGCACATCAGGCGGTGGCCCGCGCACAGCGGTATATTGCTGAGGGGTACTGCGTCGTAGTGGACCTGGATCTGGAGAAATTCTTGGATGCTTCTTCACACTACACCTCCAGGTGTTTTGAGGGGGTCGAAGAGGTCAGGAGTAATCGCAGGTACTTGTATTCTCAGGCCTTTTGCTCGTCCGCGATAAACGTGCACGGCCTTGAGTTCGCCGCGCTTTACACGCTGCAAGATCGTCTGCCGGGAAACGCCCAGCAGCTTCATCGCTTTGAACATCTTCACGTAGCCGTCAGGGGCGTTCTCAACAAAGCGCGAACGCAACTCGTCGTTGACTCGGATGCGCCACGGCGCACCGGGTGTGATTTGCTCTCCCGCAATGAAGCCATCATTGAGCCAGCGATGCAAGGTGGAGGGCGCGAGCGCAAGTTCGCGTGCTGCTTGCTCGATGGTCATACACTCGCCGTCCTGTGTCTGTTGTTTCGGCTCAAAGCACGGGATTTCCCAGTTTGTGCGCAAGCTAGACACGCGATTGGCGGTGAAGGACAGTCCGGTAGCCGTTGTGCGTCCCTGCCGATTGAGGACGCCGGCGATCACGGTATCGGGGTAATGTGCTGCCAAGCGTCGCAGCAAGTCGATGGTGTCGTCGGCGGTGCGGATCGGCGCCGGATGCGAGCGCGGCAACGGGACATCAATCTCGCTCAAGAGCCCACCGCGCCATCGCAACGTGAGGTGAGCGTTGGATTGCTCGCGCTCCACCTTCAGGGTGACATCGTCGAGCAGCGTACGCAGCAGCTCCTTACGATCGCGATCGCTCGTTGTGGGAACGGACCAGACGCGCTTGAGATTCTTGCCAAGTGCGAGGATGGAGTCGCGTTCCTCGGGTGTAAGGGAGCGAGGACGCGCACGCTCTCGAGTCGCGAGTTCCTCTTCGGCGGTCTTCAGCTCCTGCAGGGCGCTCTCCCACTCGGCTTCGAGCCCGCGCGCGACGAGCCTGTTCTCAGGGTCTACCGCGCGGTAGCGCCGCTCAGCCCGCTGCGCACTGTACCGAGCGCGTTCGACGTCGCGACGGAACTGTGCGAGCGTCGTCTCGTGATCGGCTTCGAACCGATCGATGGCCTGGAGGGAGGCCTCGAGGCCCGCCGGTGCGAGCGCGGCGAGAAAGGCCTCGGCGATAGCTGCATCGATCTGCACACCCCCGATATTGAGGCAGTACTCCCCTCGACCGTTGACGATGTTCTTGCCGGCGCAGTGATATCCAGGTGCAGAGGATCGGCCGGTGTAATGCACGGCCAGGCGCCGGCCGCAATGTCCGCATACGGCAATGCCTTGCAGGAGCGCGGCGCCCTCTCTCACGGCGCCTCCACTTTGGTGCGGTTGCGGCCGGATATTGTGCGCCAGGCGCTTCTGGTTCGCCTCAAAAGTGTCCCAGTCGATGTAGCCGGCGTGATGATCGCGGAGGAAGACGGGCCACTCAGCGCGGGGGCGCTGTTTGATTCGCTTGCGCAGCCTTCCACCTTCATCGAGATAACAGCTCTGCTGCGTTCGACCATACACGTAAACGCCGGCGTAGAAGGGATTGGCGAGAACCGCGTGGATCTTCGTGTACGTGGGCGCGACCCAGCGAACTTCCGGAAGCGCGTTCGAGTGCAACGGGAAGCGCAAGCCCTGCGAGCGGAACCACAGCCACACGCGCCGTGCCGAGCCCATCTCGGCAAAGCGCTCGAAGACGGCTCGAATCGCAGCACGCACCGACTCATCCGGATGCAGCAGCACCTCCCCATCGCCATCTCCACGAACCAAGCCCACCGGCAACCCACGATGCAGCTCGCCGCGTGCGGCCTTGTTGCGGATGCCCCCGAGCAGGCGTGCGCGCAGGACATGCAGCTCTGCCTCGGACATCGTGCCTTTGAGCCCGAGGACGAGGCGATCGTTGAACAGCCCCGGATGATAGATCCCGTCTGCATCGCCGATGAGAGTATGCGTCAGTCCGCACAGATCGAGCAGACGATACCAATCGGCGTTGTTGCGCGCCAGCCGGGACACTTCCAGGCCCAGCACAATGCCGACTTGCCCGAGGGCGACTTCCGCGGTCATCCGGGCGAAGCCGGTTCGCTCAACGAGCCCGGAACCGGAGATACCGAGATCTTCGTCGATGACTGTGACTTGATCGCGTCTCCAGCCGAGCGCCGTGGCACGGTCTGCGAGCTGATATTGCCGGGCAGTGGACTCTCGGTTGTGCTCGACCTGCGTCGTGCTGGACTGGCGCACGTAAACGACGGCGCAGCGGCGCAGGTGATCAGCGGTGATCTTGCTCAGTTCGCTCATCGTCGTGTTCTCCGGGTGTTGGGGCGATTGCGTTGGCGATCAGCCGCGCGAGTCTCGCTACGAGACGGGCGCGCTGCTCCTCGTCGAGGCTGTGCCACGCGGGCAGGACGTCCTGCTGGGATGGTGGTTCGAGAAAGCTCAGCTGCTGCATGGCTGGACTCCGCGGGTACCGACGGTGGCCCAGTATTTGCGGCTTCCAGCCGTTGCAGCAAAGCGTTGACAACCGTCCGGACATGCAGCAGCTCCGAACGGGGGGCCAGCGATGCCGCCTGAGATCGTTGCTCCTCGGACGATGGGCGGTCCTGCGAGGTATGTAGGTCGGTCCATGCCGCAGGCACCAAGGACCGAGTTCCGTCGGGTAGCACCAAGGTCAGCTGCAGTTCGCCGCGCCGGCGGCACCAGCCCAAAACGTCGAGCGCCATGCCCTCAAAGGCATGGCGCTCGCGGACGATCTTTACTTGACGGGGATAGTTGTCGAGGTGGGCAGTCTGTCGAGTGGTCGTTCGATCGGGTCTGCCACGATAAACTGATGGCCAAGGTGGCCGCCAGGATCTGCGACAAGCGCATGCTCAAGCTGATTCGGGCGTCGCTTACCGCCGGGGTGATGGAGAACGGGCTGGTCAGTGCGG
>JAJZFE010000413.1 GCA_021798655.1 Acidobacteriota bacterium
GACCCTTCGCGTCCACGACCTCGACATCGATCAGCACAACATCTTCTCCATCCGCCTGCAATCCGTTTGGTCCGATGATCGGTGTCAGCTTGATGCTGACCGCCGCACCTGCCGTCGTCAGCGTCTGCTCGGCCACGGGCTTGCCCTTCCATGAGCCAACCGCCTTCAACGTCCCCGGCACAAACTCCACGTTCGCAAACGAGTACACATAGCCGTTCGAAGCGTCCTTGTTTACGCCAAGCGATCGACCGTTCAACTGCAGTTCCACCTGGTCCACATGGTTCGCGATCACGTAGATCGTCTTCACGGTCTTCTTCGCATCCACGCCAGTCGGGTAGCTCCAATGCCCGAGGATATGCAGGTCGGCCGCATCGCTCTGCATCACGCGATGCGCATAGTAGATCTCCTTCGGCAGCCGCACCGCATCCACCTTGCCGCTCACTCGCGCGACCTCGCTGGAGTCCTGGCGTCCGTCTGCATCGGAGTCCGAAAAGTAGATCGACGCATACCCCGACCACTTCGCATGAGCAGGATCGCTGTTCGAGATGCGATTCTCCCAGTACTCCCAGTAGCGCTTCACGCCGGCCAACGCAAAGCTCTCCGAGTCAAACTCGTACGTGTCGTTCGGCCCCTTCTTGAAGCCGAAGTAGGGCGGCGAGAACGCGTCCCAGTAACGCCGCGCGCCTTCCTCGCGAAAGTCCTCCGTCTCAATCAACGGAGCGCGATCGCGGCGGGCGGCGCTGTAGCCGCGAAAGATCGCATCCTGCCCCGTGAGCGCATCGGTCCTCGCATCCTGGCCGATCATCACTCCGTAGTACTCTGCCACGGCAGTCGTCGCAGTGTTTGCGGCATCATCCCCGTTGCCACGCGTGCCAATCACACGGCCGCCCGCCGGGTCCCACTGCGTCCGCAGCTGCACCATCTGTTGCATGTGCTCCACCGTCACGACGGTGTTGCCCGCCTCCCAGAACAGGATGCTCGGATTGTTGCGGTAGTAGATCATCGTTGCGCGCATCACCTCGACGCGCTGTTCCCACTGGCGTCCCACCGCGTCGCGCTCCTTATCGCCGGCCGGGCACACCTGCACAATGCCGTACCGCGCCATCGCGTCGGCATCTGCGCGCTGCGGTGCCACGTGCATCCAGCGCACGTAGTTGCCGTGGCAGGCGCGAATCATCTGTGCCGTGTACTCGTGCATCCAGTCCGGGTACGCAGTGCCAAGCCCAGCCCAGTCATCGGCTGTCCGCTGTGCAAAGCCCTTCAGGTATACGAACTCCTCGTTGATGTGCACACCGCCCGTGCCTGCGCCGCCTTTGAACTCCGCCTTGCGAAAGCCTGTCCTCGTGCGGTCGCAGTCCACCACCTTCCCATCGACCAGCAGCACCGTGTACACGTCGTACAGGTGCGGATCGTCCACGCTCCACCAGCGCGCGTTGCTCAACGCGCCCGTCACCATCAGCGTGGTCTTCTCGCCGGCCACCATGTCCACCGGCTCAGCATCGAACTGCGCGGCAATCCTGCCGTTGCCATCCACAATCACCACGGTCATTCCCACGGTCGCACGGTCGCCACTGCCGTTGCTCACCTGCGACTCCACCGTGATATCCGCAGTCTTCTTCGCAATGACAAAGTTGTCCGCATGGATGTAGATGCCCTCGGTCTGCAGCCCGTCGTAGAGCGGCAGCGTCTGATGAATCGGCCCCACGGCGTGTAGCCACACGTGACGGTTGATGCCGCCGAAGTCCGGGTTGAAGTCGTTCGCGTTCCACTCGAACGTCGTGCTCGTCGCGCGCTCCTGGTACGTCGTGCGGTTGTCCACCCTCACGGCGAGCACGTTCTCCGCGCCCACCTTCACGGCATCGGTGATGTCCAGCCCATAGGCCGTAATGCCGTTTTCATACAGGCCCATTGGTCTGCCATTCAGGTGAATCTCGCCCGCCTGTCGCATCCCTTCAAACTCCAGCAGCAGCCGCTTGCCTGCCATCGACGACGGCACCGTGAAGTGCTTGCGATACCAGCCGATGCCCTTGTACGTGCCGCGATCGCCGCCGCCGTGCGAGATGATCGTGCGAAACGAGTCCACATCGTTCCACGTATGTGGCGTGCTCACAAGCGCCCACTTCGAATCGTCGAAGGCCGCGGCCTCCGCGCCATCCACGTCGTCGCGCAGAAACTTCCAGTCGATGTTGAAGTTCAAGGTCTCTCGCGGTGACACCGGCGGGACATATCCCTTCGACGCGACGTCCGCAAACACCGGGTACCCCGAGCGCAACACCACCGGCAAACCCAGCGCAGCCGCTGCCGCGCCTCCCATAAATCTGCGACGAGTGAACATCTCAGCCATCTTCCTTACCTCTCCGTTTTGCCGCGTCATAGCGCTCTAGTACACACACCGAACAAACAGCCAGACCATCATACAGAAATGATTCCATTAGGTAGAAACATTCCTGTACACTGCTTCCGCGCGGCCGAACCGATTGTGCCCGTCACGAACCTGCCCTGCGCTGCACGCGCGCCGGAAACCTCCATCCACAACACCTTCCGCCAAGGACCTGCGATGCCTACGAACGTCCGTCGTCTACTGCCAGCCGTCATCCTGCTCCCGCTTGCATTCAGCTCTGCAGCGCGCCTTGTTGCGCAACAGACCGCAGTCACCGTGACCGACAACGGTGCGAGCTACGTGCTCTCCAATGGCTATCTCGCCGCGACGATCAGCAAGACCACCGGCGACATGACCTCGCTGAAGGTCAACGGCCTGGAGACGCAGGGTTACGTCTCCGGCCATCACGCCGGCTACTGGGAGCAAAACCCCTCCGGCGCCGCGCGCATGGAGGCCAGGCTCACCATCGACCCCGCCACCAACAACGGTGAGCGCGCAGAGGTCTCTATCAAGGGCTGGTCCGACGGTCGGAACCTGAACGGCGAGCGCCGCACCGGCGGCCCGGACGTCGCCCCGGCAGAGACCTCCACATCGTCGACCTCTCTGCC
>JAJZFE010000001.1 GCA_021798655.1 Acidobacteriota bacterium
TTCGCTGCCGTTTGTTGTTGGGCCGAAGGGGCGGATTGGGGTGCTGAACAGCGACCGAGCTCGACAGTAGGTGCGGGGGCGGGCGAAACGCAGATTCCCTTCGGGAATGACAAGAGAAGGTGGATAGCAGGGCAACGACAGTTACAAGGCAAAGGGGAGAAGCGTGTCAAACAAAGGGCTGGTTCTCTTCGCGGCGACGACGAATCGGGGCAAGCTGGCGGAGTTCGCAGAGTGTGCGGGCGGGGCGGGGATGGACGTGCTGGCGCTGCCGGGGTTGAAGGCGATGCCGGAGCCGGTGGAGGACGCCGACACGTTTATGGGCAACGCCGAGAAGAAGGCGGTGGCGTACTCGCTACGTGGAGCGGGGATGCTGGTGTTTGCGGATGACTCCGGGCTGGAGGTGGCGGCGCTGGGTGGTGCGCCGGGCGTGCGCAGCGCGCGGTTTGCGGAGGATGCGGGGTATCGCGTTGGCGACGGTGCGGACGCGCGCAACAATTCCCTGCTGCTGGAGCGGCTGCGTGATGCCGAGGATCGGAGCGCGCGATTTGTGTGCGCGCTGGCACTGGCTCGCGACGGCGAGGTGTTGCTGCGCGCGGAGGGATTTGTGGCCGGCGAGATTCTGCTTGCACCGCGCGGCGAGAACGGCTTTGGGTATGACCCGCTGTTCTTGCTGCCTGCGCTGGGGCTGACGACGGCGGAGTTGCCGTCCGCGCAGAAGTGGGCGCACTCGCATCGCGGAAATGCGTTTCGTGCGCTGCTGGCGCAGATGGCGGGGCGTGTGTTGTAAGTGGTCTCCGATCCGGTCATGCAACCGCGAGCAAAACGCAGATTCCCTGCGGGAATGACAGGCAAAGACAGGGTTCGGCTGCCAGCCCAGGAATGAGACGGATGGATCCCAGCGAGCAGGGTACGGTTGCAGAGATGTAAAAGCTTTCGGTTTCTTTTTTCTTTATCGCACACTCGTCCGTTTACCGCACGGCAAATGGTGGCGACGCTTGACCCATCTGATTTCGGGATGGAATCATCGTGCTGTTGTCTGCCGCGCGCTGCTGTATGCCGTGCGGAGACGGAATCCGCAAGGAGCCACCAGCATGGCCACAGCCGCACCTCCCGCAACGACCCACAAGCCCGGCGTTCAGCCTCTGCGCGCCGGCGAGGGCCACAGCTATCTATGGCGTCGCCTGCACTCGCTCTCGGGGATCGTGCCGATTGGCGCGTTCCTGATCGAGCACATCGTCTCCAACTTCGAGACGTGGAACGGCCCGGCGGGCTATGCGAAGCAGGTGCTCTTCCTGAACAGCCTGCCGATGGTGCGGCTGCTGGAGTGGGTCTTCATCTTCATTCCGCTGGCGTTCCACGCGGGCTATGGCGTGTACATCGCCTTCCGCGGTCGCAGCAATGTGAACGTGTATCCGTGGGCCGGCAACTGGGGCTACTATATGCAGCGTGTGACGGGCATCATCGCGCTGCTGTACATCATTCAACATGTGTGGCGGCAGCGGTTCGCCGGCGTGCAGTTGCCGGAGCATCCAGGCGCGGCGTTTGCCAAGGTGCAGCATGAGCTGCATAACCCGTGGATGCTGGCGATCTATGTGATCGCGATGATTGCGACGTGCTGGCACTTTGCGTATGGCATCTGGCTCTTCGCAGCGAAGTGGGGCATCACGCCGGGCGACCGCGCACGCAAGCGCTTCGGTTACGTGTGCGCCGCAGTGGGCACGGGCCTGTGCGTGATGGGGTTGATGAGCATCTACGCCGTGGTGTGGAAGGAGCCGCACGCGCCGGCGGACGTGATGCCGGAGCACAGCATCGTTCATTCGCTGCCCGGCAGCGCGGCAAGCAGCACACATTCAAGTTAGAGGGTCGAGCATGGCGGCACCACGCATCATCGTTATTGGAGGAGGCCTGGCGGGTCTCTCGTCGGTCATCAAGATCGCTGAGGCTGGCGGCACGGTCGACCTGTTCAGCATTGTGCCGGTGAAGCGTTCGCACTCGGTGTGCGCGCAGGGCGGCATCAACGCGGCGAAGAACCTGAAGGGCGAGGGCGACGACGTGCTGAAGCACTTCGACGACACCGTCTATGGCGGCGACTTTCTTGCGAATCAGACGCCCGTGAAGAACATGACCGCGCAGGGACCGGCGATCATCGACCTGCTGGATCGCATGGGTGTGCCGTTCAATCGCACGCCCGAGGGGTTGCTGGACTTCCGTCGCTTTGGCGGCACGCTGTATCACCGCACCGCGTTTGCCGGCGCCACGACAGGTCAACAGCTTTTGTATGCCTTGGATGAGCAAGTGCGGCGCTTCGAGAGCGAAGGCAAGGTGACCAAGTACGAGGGCTGGGAGTTCCTCTCGGCGGTGCTGGACGGCAACGGAGTTGCGCGTGGCATCTGTGCGATGGACCTGCGCTCGATGGAGGTGCGTACCTTTGCTGCGGACGCGATCATCGTATGCACGGGCGGCAACGGCGCGATCTTTGGCAAGAGCACGAACTCGGTGGTGTGCACGGGCAGCGCGCAGAGTGCGCTGTATCAGCAGGGCGCGTACTACGCGAACGGCGAGTTCATCCAGGTGCATCCGACGGCGATTCCCGGCGAAGACAAGCTGCGGCTGATGTCGGAATCTGCGCGCGGCGAAGGCGGCCGCGTGTGGGTGCCGCGCGACCGTCACGACAAGCGCGCAGCACAGTCCATCCCCGAGCCGGATCGCTGGTACTTCCTTGAAGAGCGCTATCCGAAGTACGGCAACCTGGTGCCGCGTGACATTGCGACGCGCGAGATCTTCAAGGTGGTATACGAGGACAACATGGGCATCGACGGGCAGCCGATGGTGTACCTCGATGTGAGCCACCTGTCGCCCGAGCGCCAGCACAAGCTGGAAGGCATCCTGGAGATCTACGAGAAGTTCGTCGGCGACGACCCGCGCAAGGTGCCGATGAAGATCTTCCCCGGCATGCACTACACGATGGGCGGACTGTGGGTGGAC
>JAJZFE010000454.1 GCA_021798655.1 Acidobacteriota bacterium
AGATCCGGCAGCGGTACAAGTTCAACCGGCGCACGCCGTATGACTTCTACGCCCACTCGGGCGACCAGGTGCAGGACGTGGACTTCGGCGTCGGCATCTAAGAGACCTCTGAATCAAGTCCCGTACGATGCGCGCGGTGTCTGACAAGACGCAGATTCCCTGCGGGAATGACAAAGAAACATACATCCTCCAGACTCGATCAGAGTCTCGCGGGGCCCGCCGCGCGGGACGGTGCCGCAATGCCTGCAACAGGCTGCGTGTTGATGCCGCCATCGTAACCAACGACAAAACGACAAAAACAACGACAAGCAGCGTACCCTAACACTATGGGCTCTTCGTCTCCCATTCTGGATGCAGCACCCCCGACGGTGACGCCGTCGGCCGAGGCGCGCCTGCGCGACAGCCACGGACGGCTGATCACCGACCTGCGACTCTCCGTGACCGACCGCTGCAACTATCGGTGCGTGTACTGCCGCACCGGAACCGACGGGGCGCAGTACGCCGACCTGCCGATGGAGGAGTACGCGCGGCTGCTGCGGATCTTCGTCTCGCTGGGTATTGAGAAGGTGCGGCTGACCGGCGGCGAGCCGCTGCTGCGCGCAGGGCTGCTGGACCTGGTGCGCGAGGTCGCGTCGCTGAAGAGCCCGTTCACGCCGCAGCCGATGGACGTGGCGCTGACGACAAACGGGCATCTGCTGGAGCCGTTGGCGCAGCCGCTGAAGGATGCCGGACTGTCGCGCATCACCATCAGCATGGACGCGGTGGACGCGGAGACGTTTGCGCGGATCACGCGCGTGCCGGGCAGCTTTGAGCGTGTGCAGGCGGGGATTCGCGCGGCGCAGGCGGCCGGGCTGGGGCCGATCAAGATCAACTGCGTGCTGCTGCGCGGCTTCAACGACGACCAGATTGAAGCGTTCGCGGAGTTCAGCCGCAGAGAAGGCGTGGTCGTGCGGTTCATCGAGTTCATGCCGCTGGAAGAGCCCTCAGCGGATGGGAACGCGCGGACGTGGAGCCCGGCGACGGTCGTGCCGATGAGCGAGATTGTGGCGCGGCTGAACGCGGTGCGGCCGCTGGTGGCGCTGCCGGCCAACCATCTCTCCGAGACCGCGCGGCGGTTCACGTTCGACGACGGTGTGGGCGAGATCGGCATTATCGCGCCGGTGTCGCAGCCCTTTTGCGGGCACTGCAGCCGGGTGCGGCTGACCAGCGATGGCAAGGTGCGGACCTGCCTGTTTTCCCAATTTGATCACGACCTGGTCGGTCCGATGCGCCGCGGTGCAACCGATGACGATCTGCGGCAACGGATTCGCGGTATGATCGTGCACAAGGAGGCGCGCCACCACATCGGCGAGCCGGACTTCCTGAAGCCTTCCCGCAGCATGGTACACATTGGCGGTTGAGCCACTGCACGACATCTTCCCCTCCAAAGACTCAGCCCCAGCGCTTCAAATCCTGCACGACTGTGTTGTGTTTTTCCTATCCGGTTATGCTGTTTGTCTGCGTTGCCAGAGAGATCTTGGGAACTCCTACCCCAACCTCGTGGACATGCCGTGAAAGAGAAGCGTCAGCTCGAAGCGATTGACTCCCGTCAGTTAGAGACCCTGCGTGTGTTCCATGAGGTGGCGAGCGCGCTGACCTCGAGCCTGCAGCTGGACAACGTGCTGCGCACGATCATGGCGCAGATGGTGGACTACTTCGGGCCGGAGCAGTGGTCGCTGCTGCTGCTGGATGAAGACGCCCAGGACCTGCACTATGCGCTGTCGGCCGGCATTGATGAAGAGCTGCTGAAGGACGTGCGGCTGCCGCTGGGCGAAGGCATTGCGGGGTACGTGGCGTCGTCGGGCGATCCGCTGGTGGTGCCGGACGTTTCGGTGGACCCGGACTGGAGCCAGTACGCGGCCGCGCATCCGGAGCTGCACCTGCAGTCGATTGCGTGCCTGCCAGTACGCCACGGCGCGCGCACGCTGGCCGTGCTGCAGCTGCACAACTCCAAGCTGGACCTGCTGCCGGACTCGTCGATCTCGTTTCTGCGTGTGCTGTGCGACTACACGGCCATTGCGCTGGAGAACGCGCGGCACGTGAACCTGATCCACAAGCTGAGCATCACCGATGACTGCACCGGGCTGTTCAACGCGCGGTGCCTGTACGACCGGCTGGCCGAGGAGATCGAAGTCTGCACGCCGGGCAGCACGCGGGTGGTGCCGATCCAGCAGGCGCACTTCTCGCTGCTGTTTCTGGACCTGGACCGGTTCAAGAGCATCAACGACACGCATGGCCACCTGATCGGGTCGCGGCTGCTGGCCGAGATCGGCAGCGTGATCAAGCGCACGATCGGCCCGGACCACGCGGCGTTCCGCTATGGCGGCGACGAGTTCGTATGCCTGCTGCGGCGGATGGACAAACCCGCTGCGTCGGTGCTGGCTGAAGAGCTGCGCGTGGCGCTGAATACGACGGCGTTCCTCGCCTCGTCGGGGATGAACATCGCCATCACCGGGAGCTTTGGGCTGGCGACGTTTCCGCAGGACGGCAGCACGCTGCAGGAGATTGTGCGCAGCGCGGACACGATGATGTACAACGCCAAGGCCGCGGGCCGCAACTGTCTGGCGGTGGCCGACTCCACGAAGCCACAGCTGAGCCTGCCACCGGTCAAAGGCTCACGCCACGATTAAATCCGGCCGGTAGATTCCTTCAAAAGCAACGTTCTATGCGTCTGCGTGCGCGCCTCTGTCGTTGGACAGAGGCGCGCATTTTTGCGTTCTTCGGGTGAGCAGGAGGCGGGGTATCTTGTTGATAGAAAACGCAGTCTATTTTTCTTGAAAATATACGTTGACAATCGTACGATCTGCGGATTATGGTGGTGATGGATACTTCATGTCCAAAGGAGATTTCATCATGCGTCTAGCTCTTGTGACCACCCTCGCCCTGCTTCCCGCCGCCGCGTTCGCTCAGTCCTCCAGCCAGACCACGATGGTTGCAGGTCTGGCCCAGCCGGCCGGCCTGTCGCGTGCCGCGTCCGCTTCGTCTTCCCCGGCCACGCCGTCGGTGGCGCTGGCACCGCTCCACCTGCATGACGTGGTGAAGACCGCGATGGTCTCGGTGCAGATGGATGAGTCCATCGCGCAGGGCGGCTCAATCTCGTACACGCTGATGGGTTCGGACAGCCAGCCGGAGTTTGTGCCGCCGGTGCTGATCCACACGGTGGGCCGCACGATGCCGGTCGAAGAGGCGTCCAACAGCGACGCGAAGGTGCTGCTGGGCTTCACGGTGGACGTGCAGGGCCGCCCCTGCGACATCCGCGTGCTGCGCTCCGACAGTGCCGCTGTCGACAAGGGCACCATCGATGCGGTGAGCCAGTACCGCTTCAAGCCGGCGACGTTCCAGAACGCGCCCGCGGTGGCGCACCTGACGATGGAGATCAGCCTGCAGAAGTAACGCTGCAGCGATGTAGAAGTAGCAGTCTGGATATTGAAGCAAAAGGCCACGATGTTCCCAAGCCCGCTGTCACGCCCTGTGCGCGACAGCGGGCTTCTGGCATTGCGGGGTAGCGGCGGCTACGGTTGCCGCGACTTGAGCTGCGGCTTGCGGGTATCGGGGAGGATGGCCTCGATGCTCTGCGGCGCGGCGGGGTGGATGCCGAAGTCCCATACGTTGAGGTTGAGTTCGTGGTCGCTGACGACCTCCACCAGGGCGTACTCGCCGGGGTCGAGCGGTGCGGTGGGTGTGAGCTGTAGCCAGTGTCCGCCGGGCAGCTCCTGCTCGCGCGTCTCGATAATCTCCGGCTGCGCGCGGCCGGTGTTGAGCCAGGCGAGTTTGAAGCTGTTGACCAGGCGCGAGTCCTGCAGCGGGCTGAGCCGTTCGATGACGTAGGCGCTGCCGGCCGCGCCACCGGCGGGCGTTTCGGCCTGCGGCGCGCCGTGGGTGTCCACCTGGAAGCCGGTGCCGGTGTCGGCGAGGTCGTCGCCGATGCGGACGTAGAAGACGGGGTTGGCAACATGCAGCTGCACGTCGGCGCGGGGATGCTTCAGCTCCAGGATGCGGTGCGGCGCGGAGAGCGGGTTGACGGTCTGCTGCAGCACGCCGTGCGCTCCTTCGCGGCTGAGGTCGGTGCCCTGCTGGGGCAGCGGCACCAGCTGCGGCGTGGCGCTGAAGGTATCGAGCGCGATGACACTCAGCTCCGGCGGCAGCCGCAGGCCGGGCTGCACCAGCGGGCTGTAGGTGGCGCGGTCCGCCTCCTCTTTGGCCAGCGAAGGAGAGAGCACGGGGCGGTCGGCCTGCGCGGGCGCGTCCGCCGCAACGTGCGCGTGATACCAGGCGATGGTGGCGGGCAGATCGACGAGCTTGAGGGGAACCTCCTCCAGCTCGCCGTTGCGCTCGGCGCTGCGGTAGTCCACGACCTTGCCGACGACGCTGTAGCCGAGCACGGACTGGTAGCTGCCATCTTTGAGGATGAGCCGCGTGCGCTGGTAGACGGTGGTAGCCGCAGGGTCAGGCTGCTGCGCTGCGAGCGCGGTGGCGAGCATGAGGGCCGGGATGACGTTGGGTGCTCTCATCGGTGCATGACTTTGTCCCGTAGCCGGAAATGCAGATTCCTGCGCTGCGCTACGGAATGACAAAAGTAGCGCCGGGGAATGACAAATATTTCGAATGTCTTGTGTGACTAGAAGTTCTTCGCCTTGAGCCACTCCCGGAAGGCCGGGCCGAGGTCTTCGCGTTCGAGTGCGAAGTCGACGGTGGCCTTGAGGAAGCCGAACTTATCTCCGGCGTCGTGGCGTGTGCCGGTGAAGCGGTAGCCGTAGACGCGCTCATACTGGATGAGCGCTTTGATGGCATCGGTGAGCTGCAGTTCGCCGCCTGTGCCGGGCTTGAGCTGCTCGATGAGTTCGAAGATGCGCGGGGTAAGGATGTAGCGGCCGATGATGGCGTTCTGGCTGGGAGCGTCCTGCGGGCGCGGCTTTTCGACCATGTCGGTGACGCGGAGCAGGCGGCTGTCGCTGGGATCGACCGTGCAATCGAGGCAGCCGTAGTTCTGGATCGCATCGCCTTCGACGACCTCCGAGCCGAGGATGGAGGCCTGCGTTCTGGCGAAGGCCTCGACCATCTGCTTCATGCACGGTTCGCCGTGCGTGACGACATCATCGGGCAGGATGACGCAGAAGGGCTCGTCGCCGACGATCTCCTTGGCCTGCAGCACGGCGTGGCCCAGGCCGAGCGGCTCGGACTGGCGCGTGACGACGATGCGAGCCAGGTGCGTGATCTCGCGAACGGCCTCGAGCAGGTCGAGCTTGCCGCGGCGTTCGAGCGAGGCTTCCAGCTCCGGCGCGCGGTCGAAGTGATCCTCCATCGTGACCTTGCCGCGGCCGGTGATCAGGATCACCTCATCGCAGCCGGCGGCCACGGCCTCTTCCACGCTGTACTGCAGCAGCGGCTTATCCACCAGCGGCAGCATCTCCTTGGGCATCACCTTGGTCGCCGGCAGAAAGCGCGTACCCATACCTGCTGCCGGAATCACTGCCTTGCGAATCTTCATTGCTGCCATCGTTCTACCAGTCTCGTGTGCAAAGTGGTTCGCTCCGCAGGAGCGGAGGCCGGAATCATCATTTCATAAACTTCCGCGACAGGCTCTGGGATGGTGCGGTGTCGAATTGTGTTGCCTGCGGTGCCGGGTGGACGAGCGCGTTACAGCACAGGCCCATCGTCATGCAGCATGGCCTTGCGTACGATCTTCATCGGCGCGGGGCCCTGGCGCATGTAGTCGTCGTGGAAGTGCTGCAGGTTGAACGCCGCGCCCTGCTGCTTCATCGCATCGGCGCGCAGCTTCATGATCTCCAGCTTGCCGAGCGTGTAGTAGAGGTAGAGCGCGTCGCTGGTGCCACGCTTGGTCTCCATCTGGCCGATGGTGCGCGACTGGTAGCCGTCGCTGACGAAGAAGTCCACGGCCTGCTCCTGGGTCATCGCGCCGCCGACGCCGGTGTGCATCCGAATGCAGACGACGAAGCGCGCATCGCGCAGCAGGGCGTCCTGCAGCTGGCCCAGCCGGATGAGCCGCGCCTGACGCACGGCCGCCGCATCGTCGGGAGACGCGGGCTGCGCGTAGCCTTCATCCAGCATCATCTGCTCGCAGTAGTGCGCCCAGCCTTCGATGGCGGAGTTCGAGCCGAGCAGCTGCCGCACCTTGGAGGGGAACTGGTCCTGCCAGAGGAACTGCACGTAGTGGCCGGGGTACGCCTCATGCACGCTGGTGGAGACGATGGTGCCGACGTTGAACGCGGCCATGTGCTCGGCGATGCGCTCCGGGGACCAGTCCTTCTCCGGCAGCGTGACGTTGAAGTAGGCCTTCTTGGAGTGCATCTCGAACGGCCCCGGAGCATCCATAGAGGCCTGCGTTGTCGCGCGCATGAACGGCGGCGTCTCTTCAAGCGTGGGCTGCACGTCGCTGGGGATGGTGATGATCTGCTTGGCGCGGATGAATGCGATCTCGGAGTTGAACTGGTCGTGGAAGGCGTTGAGCAGCTTGTCCGGCGCGGGGTGGATGGTGGCCAGCTCGGCGAGCTCCTGCTGCGGCGTCTTGGTGGGGTCGATCAGCTTGGCAACGCGCGCGAACTCGGCCTGGTTTTTGTGCAGGTCGTCGAGGCCGATCTGCAGCAGGTGGTCCAGCGGAATGTCCACCATCTCGTTGTAGAGCAGCGCCTTCTGGAAGGTGTCGGCGCCGTAGCGGAAGTCGCCGTTGGAGCGCGGCAGCAGGTCGGCCTTCATCCACGCGCCGTAGCTCTTGAGCGCGTCGATGACGGCGGCGTTGGACTTCGCGAAGTCGGCTTTGGCCGCGGCGTCGGTGGCGTCGGCAAAGGCGCTGGGTACGTCGGTCTGGAAGAAGCTGACCAGGCCGTCGATCTGCTCGAGC
This sequence comes from Acidobacteriota bacterium, assembly GCA_021798655.1. Next base: position 6,899 of record JAJZFE010000454.1, read on the forward strand.
GCGATCTCGGTGTAGATGCGCGGGGGATTCTTCAGGTTTTTGCGAGCCTCCAGCAGCGCTTGCGGAATCTGCCGCTCGCGCTCGACCGCTGCACGAAGACGAATGTTGGCGGGAGCGTAGGGCCTCTCCATCAGCACGAAGATGGAGTTGGTCACACCGCTGGAGTAGCTGTCCGGGTTCTTTTCCCAGCCGCGAATGACCTCCAGCTGCAGCAGCTGGGCGCGGATGTGGCCGAGCAGGATGGCGTAGTCGCCGGCCGGCACGGCGTCGAGCGCCGCAGGGTCGATCTGCGCGAGCTTCTTCTCCATCTCATGCAGCGCAGTGACCTGGCGCTGCACGTCTGCGGCGGAGTAATCCTCCAGCTGCGTGTCGTACTGGTGCAGGCCGGCGGCGGTGCCGGTGGTGGGCGAGTACTTGAAGTAGATCTGGTCGAAGTACTGCTCGCTGAGAAAGTGGAACGTCTGCCCGGCGCCGTCGGCCGAGACGTGCTGCGCCTGTGCGGCAAAGGTGCCTGCCATTGCGATGATCCCCACTCCGACCAGCCAGCCGGCCCTCTTCCATGCGTTCCGTCTCAACAAGGCAAACTCCTCCTGTGCAGCAACATTATTCTACCTAGCTAGACCGGGGCCAGTTTTGCCGGGTGACGGGCTTCGGCGCTGTTGTGTCGGAGCTGGAAACAGAGCAACCCAATGAGCACCAACCCCGCGTAGAGCGGATAACTGTAGATCCAGTTGACGAAGGGGTTGGCGGCACAGCTGCCCAGCACGACGGCATAGTTCGCGAGCAGCACAAAGCAGACGACAAAGGCCGCAGAGATGCGTCCGGTTTGACGCAGAGAGACGGCGACGACGTAGACGCAGCCTGCGTAGAAGACGCCGTAGTGGTGCGTCCAGACGATGGGCGAAGCGATGGTGGAGACCAGACCGAAGAGGACGAAGTCTGCGACGGGGTCGCGCCAGCGTCTCCACATCGGCACCACCAAGGCAAAGGTCAGCAGGGCCACCGTGGAGAGGAGCGTACCGAAGTAGACCACCGCGTTGTAGGGCGGGTACCAGAAGTAGCCGGGCGATGGGTCGCTGAAGCCGTTGCGAAGCAGACGCTGCAGCCAGCCGTTGACGGACTGGTTCTCTGGAATGCTTTCGCCGTGATGGCTGAGGAAGCGGAGCGCGGCGAGGTACTCAAACTCGTGCCGCCAGCCGAAGGCAAGGACGGCAAGCAGTTGCAGCAGAGCGGCCATTCCGAGCAACGCGACGACGAAGCGCCACTGTCTCCGCAAAACTCCCCAGAGCAGAAAGAGCGCCAGCGGTGGCTTGAACGCGCAGGCGATGGCCAGCGCAATGCCGGCCGACGCGCGACGATGACGCATCCACAACCAGAGCGCCAGCGTGAAGAGGAAGGTGATCAGCGTCTGAATCTGGCCGAGGTTGAGGCCGTTGATCAGCGGATAGAAGAAGATGCCCAGACTCGCGACGAGGGCCCGCACCTGCCATCGATAGCTGCCCTGCCCCGGCAACAGCAGCAGAAAGATGGAGCCCGCAAACCACAGCGTAAGCAGCGCACTGACCATGACAATCACCGCGATGACCGTGTGCATTGAGGTGTGCAGCGCCTGCGCCACGTAACCTATGAGCAACGATGAGGTGGGGTATTGAAACTTTTTGTGCTGCACCAGGACCAGCGTGGGGTACAGCGGCTCAGTGCTGCGCGCAAGGCTAAACGCAAGGTCCATGAAGTAGGAGGAGTCTTCGCCGATCTTGCCGCGCAGGCTGAGAAGCAGGGCCGAGAGCCCGTTCGCGTGTGGTCTGGTCAAGAACAGCAGCAGCGATACCGCGATGTTCAACGCGCTCAACGACAGCAACGCTCGAAGGACGGCGGTGTGTGAGGAACTTGCATCGCGCGGCACGTTTGGCATACCGCGAGTGTAGCGAATGCGGTTGCCCGCCCACAACAACGCGCTGAGCGCCGGCAACGAGGAGCTGACCGCGAAGTGCATGGTAGAGTCAAGAAGATTTTCGGGCGGCAGTCTGCCCTGAAGCGCGGCGTCCATGACAGAGACCTCCAACCCACCCCTGCAGGGCTACCTGCCTACGCTCGACGGCTGGCGCGCCGTTGCGATTTTGCTGGTCCTGCTGACGCACGACCGAGTCCACCGGGTGAGCCAGATCTCCACCGAAGCGATCCACACCAGCCATGGCCGCGGCCAGGGCGGGGTTGAACTCTTTTTCTGCATCAGCGGAGTGCTCATCTGCACACGGCTGCTGGAAGAAGAACGGCTCAACGGCACAATCTGCCTGAAGAATTTCTACCTTCGCCGCGGGTTTCGGATTCAGCCTGCCGCGTGGGTCTATCTGGGCTTTATCACCGTGCTGATGGCCACCGGGGTGCTGACGCACGCGTATGACGGAATCGGTTACTCCCTGCTGATGGTACGGAACTACCTTCCACCGCACTTTTCTCCGAGATACTGGTACACAGACCACTTCTGGTCACTCTCGGTGGAAGAGCACTTCTATCTCTTTCTGCCGCTCTTTCTGCTGGTGGTGCGGCGGCGGCGCGTGGCCATGCTGGTGGGGCTGGTGCTTCTGCTGACTTTGTGGACGCGCTTTGTCGGGCTGCATCCAGCCCTGCAGTTTGGCTGGCGGCTGCCGCTCCGTACAGACTTCGCCGCCAAGCAGTTGGTATTGTCCTCGGCCATCGGTGTCGCGCTGACGAAGCCGGCATTCAGGTCGTGGTGTCGACGCCGGATGCTTCCGTTTGCAGCACTGCCGGTGGCTGCCGCGCTCTTCTGGCTGGCGGCCTGGCACATTGGTGAAGCCACCGCATCGGTGGCGTTGTGCGCCTACCCGCTGTTGGTTGTCAGCACGCTGCTGCACCCTGAGAGTGTGCCGGGCAAGATGTTGGAGTGGGCCCCGGTGCGGTGGGTCGGCCGCATCTCCTACTCCATCTACCTATGGCAGATGCCCTTCTTTCCGTTCTTCTATCCGGTGGCGACGTCGCACTCGCACCTGCTGGTTCTGCTGTCGCAGACGTGGCTTCGCTACCCAACTGTTCTGGGCTTGAGCCTGATGAGCTACTACTGGATTGAGAAGCCGTTCATTCGCATAGGACATCAGCTGGCGAAGTCTGCCGTACCAGGACGGGGCGAGACGTCGGCATCCAGGTGACGGCACGCATTACCGGGCCGAAAGGGGCGCTTACTCGCGCCAGCGGGTCTCGCGGTCGAAGGCCAGCGACAGCGTCAGCGGTGTGGCGACCGGGTGGCCATCGCGCATGGCTGGCTGAAAGCGCCATTGCAGGACGGAGACCATCGCACTGAAGTCGAAGTAGTCGTTGTCCGACTGCACCACGCGCGGATGCCGCGGCACACCATGCTCATCGACGGTGAACGCGACCTGCACCACATAGCGGCCCTTGGGCGCACCCTTGGGGTACTTTACCGGCGGCTCCTTCAGCGCAACAGGGAAGGACGTCGGCTGCATCACCGGCTCAACCGACGGCGCGGACTGCTGGGCAGCAGCCTGACCGAGCGGCCATAAAAGCAGCGCACATGCCAAAAGTCTCTTCATACACGTGAGTATAGTCACGTGACTTTTGTTTATGAAAGAGTAATCTTCGGTTTGCCGCGAAAATCTGTGCAGCGGTGTCCCACAACAGGACACATTCCGCGTCGCTACTGCCCTGCGAGCAGCTCCAGCAGCTCCCGCGTTTCGGCCAGGACCACGTCAGCCTGCGCGCCGGAGAGCGGCCACTTGAGCACGCCCTGGGGGGTGAACTGTGCGCCGTTTTTGGCTTTTTTAGCTACTAGTTTCATCAGCATAGCCGGGTTGATGCCGCGCCCGTCGTCGGTCGAACCGGGTGCCGGGGCGGCGTGCAGCTTTTCGCTGAAGGTGACGTAGAGCATCTCGCGCATCGGCTTCATCACGACGGCCTTGGAGAGCGGCGCGTTGGCCGGGCGCACGGCGGCGGTCTCGCGGAGGGCGCGGGTGGCGTTGGACTCCGGGCGGGTGAGGGCGGCGCGGCTGGAGAACTGCAGGCTGGCGCTCTGCGGAGCCTGGCCGTGGCGCCCGGCCAGCGGCACCGACGGCCGCGAGGTGTTCGCCCAGCTGCCGAAGCTGGGGCGGATGGGGGCCTTGGCCGGGGGCGGTGCGGGCTTGGCAGCCACTTCGATCGCCGTGCGTTTGCGCTCGATCTGCGCGATGCCCAGCTGCTCGCAGGTGAGGCGGATCTCGGCTGCGGCGAGCAGGTGCAGCACGGTCTCGGGCGGCTTGCCGTAACGGTCTTCCAGCTCGGCGCGCACCTCAGTGAGCACGGCGGAGTTCTCCGCGCCGGCGATGCGTTTGTACATGCGCAGGCGCTGGCCCTCTTCGGCGATGTAGTCGCCGTCGATGCGCAGGCTGATGCCGAGCGAGACGGTGACCTGCGGGCGCTCGTCGTGCGCGTTGCCCTTCAGCCGGTTGACGGCCTCTTCGAGCATCGTCGTGTACATCTCAAAGCCGATGGCTTCGATGTGGCCGGACTGCTCGCCGCCGAGCATGTTGCCTGCGCCGCGCAGCTCCAGGTCGAGTGCGGCGATCTTGAAGCCGGCGCCGAGGTCCGAGAATTCTTTGAGCGCCGCGAGCCTGCGCCGCGCGATGTCGGTGAGCTGCTGCTCGGGCGGGATGAGCAGGTAGGCATAGGCGCGGCGGTTGCTGCGGCCTACGCGGCCGCGCAGCTGGTACAGCTCGCTGAGGCCGTGGCGGTCGGCGCGGTTGATGATGATGGTGTTGGCGCGCGGGATGTCGAGGCCGTTTTCGATGATGCTGGTGGCGCAGAGCACGTCGTACTCGCCGTCCATGAAGGCGAGCATGGTGCGTTCGAGCTCGGCCTCGGGCAGCTGTCCGTGCGCGACGACGACGCGCGCCTGCGGCACGAGCTCGCGAATCTTCGAGGCCAGCTCATAGATGGTCTCGACGCGGTTGTGCACGAAGTAGACCTGGCCGCCGCGTTCCAGCTCGACTTCGACAGCGGTGCGGACGAGCTTCTCGTCGAACTTGGCGACGATGGTCTGGATGGCCATGCGGTCGCGCGGCGGCGTCTCAATGACGCTCATATCGCGCAGGCCGACGAGGGACATGTTCAGCGTGCGCGGAATGGGCGTGGCCGACATGCTGAGCACGTCGATGGCCGCGCGCATCTGCTTCAACCGCTCCTTGTGACGCACGCCGAAGCGCTGCTCTTCATCGACGACGAGCAGCCCGAGGTCCTGGAACTTGAGCCCCTGCGAGAGGAGCGCGTGCGTGCCGATGAGGATGTCCACCTTGCCCTGTTCGCAGCGCTCCATCACGTCCTTCTTCTCCTTGGCCGAGCGGAAGCGCGAGAGCATCTCGACGACGATGGGGAACTTCGACATGCGGCGCTTGAAGCTCTCAAAGTGCTGGAAGCAGAGCACGGTGGTGGGCGTGAGCACGGCGACCTGTTTGCCATCCTGCACGGCCTTGAATGCCGCACGCATGGCGACCTCGGTCTTGCCGTAGCCCACGTCGCCGCAGAGCAGGCGGTCCATGGGCTGCGTGGTCTCCATGTCGGCCTTGATGTCTTTGATGGCGCTGAGCTGATCTTCGGTCTCGTTGAAGTCGAAGGCGTCTTCGAACTCGCGCATCATGTTGTTGTCGGGCGAGAAGGCGTAGCCCTGCGCGGCCTTGCGCTGCGCGTAGAGCTTGAGCAGCTCTTCGGCCATGTCCTGCATGGCTTTTTTGACACGCGCCTTGGTCTTGGCCCAGGCCGGGTTGCCGAGCCGATTGAGCTGCGGCGCAGGGCCGGTCTCCGTGCTGCGGTACT
>JAJZFE010000214.1 GCA_021798655.1 Acidobacteriota bacterium
GTTTACGGACGTGACGGCGAAGGCGGGGGTGGGCAACGACCGCTGGGGGTTCGGCGTGGCGGTGGGCGACTACGACAACGATGGCTGGCCCGACCTTTATGTGACGAACTTCGGCAAGAACCGGCTGTACCACAACAATCACGATGGTACGTTCACGGATGTGGCGGAGAAGGCGGGAGTGGCGCTGGGGAACTGGTCGACGGGCGCGACATGGGGAGATTATGACGGGGATGGAAGGCTGGATCTGTTCGTGCCTGGCTACGTTCACTACGATCTGAAGTCGCAGATGAGCGACACCGACGCGCTGCCTCTGTCGTTCTGCAGCTATCGCGGAGTGCGGACGTACTGCGGCCCGCGTGGGCTGCCGGGCGAGAGCGATCATCTGTTCCACAACAATGGCGATGGCACGTTTACCGACGTTAGCGAAAAGGCGGGAGTGAGCGATAAGGCAGGCTACTATGGACTTTCGTCGGTGTTCATCGATGTCAACGATGATGGCAAGCTGGATCTGCTCGTGGCCAATGACTCGACACCGAACTACCTGTACATCAACAAGGGAGATGGAACGTTCGAGGACCAGAGTTATGCGTCGGGGTATGCGCTGAATAAGGAGGGTCGCGAGACAGCGTCGATGGGAATCGCGGTGGGAGACTATCGGAACAACGGGCTGATCGACATCTTCAATACGACCTTTTCGGACGACTACAAGGTGCTGTATCGCAATGATGGCGAGGCGAACTTTACCGACGTCAGCAACGACACCCACATCGCGGATATGACGATTCCCTTCCTTGGATGGGGCACAGCGTTCCTGGACTACGACAACGATGGATGGAAGGACCTGCTGGAGGTGAACGGGCACGTGTATCGCAACGCCGACACCAACAACTGGGGAACGAGCTGGGCGGAGCGGCCGCTGTTGTTTCATAACCTTGAGGGCAAGCGGTTGGAGCCGGTCGCAGCCGTGGAGGGCACTGGGCTGGCCGAGGCGATGGCATCGCGCGGGCTGGCTGTAGGCGACCTGTTCAACGATGGGCGGATGGATGCGGTAGTGAACAACATGGACTCGGTGCCGGCGCTGCTGGTGGATGTGGATGCGAACAGCAATCACTGGGTGGCGTTCAGGCTGGTGGGCGGCCCACGGAGTCCGCGGGATGCGATTGGAGCGACGCTGTGGCTGACCGCGAATGGGATGCGGCAGCGCGCCGACGTATTCTCGGGCGGAAGCTTTGCCTCCACGTCGGAGATGAGGCCGCACTTCGGGCTGGGAGCGGCAACGAAGGTGGATGGGCTTGAGGTGCACTGGCCCAGTGGAGCGGTGGAACAGTTTGCGGTGCCGCAGATCGATCGGATTGTGACGCTTACGGAGGGTCAGGGAAAGCCGGCCGTGGCGACAAAGCCGTGAATGCCGGAGGTCTGCAGTCGTGCGAAATGCGGCACGATCTACAACCTTTGATGGATGCGCTTCTCTATCACCTGGTCTACTGACAACGGTGGAATCCGTGCTGTAGGCTCGATCATACTTTGCTGTATTAACGGAACGTTGTAGAGGATTTGCGATGTCGATTTGCCGGCTCTCCCACGAGCACATCCCACGCATGCTGGCCGGTGTGATTGCGGCTTCCCTTCTGCTGGCGATGCCAGCATCTGCGCAGACTGCCGGGAATGCGGACGCTGCCAACCAGGCACGCACGGCATACAGCCAGAAGATTGCGAAGGGGTACAGCGATCACTTCAGCGCGGGACATCCCTTTCTGCCGTCGAACATGACAACGGACAATGGCGAGTTCATTGACCCGCAGAGCTATCCGACGGCGGAGTACTGCGGCCACTGCCACAAGGAAGCTCATGCGGAGTGGAGGCAGTCGGCACACTCGAACTCGGTTCGGCCGGTATGGTATCAGCGCAATGTGAACACGCTGAACGATGCGAAGGGGATCAGTTTTTCGCGGCACTGCGAGGGCTGCCATAATCCGACGGCGGTGGCCGCGGGAGCGCTGACCGATGGGGCTGCGCGCATGCGGCCCTATGATGCGGATGGAATTACGTGCATGGTGTGCCACTCCATCCAGTCGGTGAGCAGGTACGGCACCGGAAGCTACGTGCTGGCCGAGCCGGCGGTGATGCTGGATGCAAATGGCAAGCCGATCCATGGGCCGGTATCGGACGCGGAGATTCTGGCGCATCTGGACCGGCATTCTGCAGCCGTGATGAAGCCGTTTTACAAGACGCCGGAGTTCTGCGAGTCATGCCACAAGGCGGCGCTGCCCGGGATGCTGGATGGCTACAAGTGGCTACGCGCGTTTGCGGTCTATGACGAGTGGCAGAACTCGTCGTTTTCGCAGCAGTCGCCGCTTCCCTTCTATAAGAAGCCGGCGGTCTCAACCTGCCAGACCTGCCACATGCAACGTGAAGAGTTGACCGCACTATCCGATCCCGGCGCGAAGGATGGGAAGCTGGCATCGCACCGCTGGGCGGCTGCAAATTCGCTGATCCCCGCCTACTACCACTTTGAAGAACAGTCCAGGCGCGTGGCTGCATTTCTCAAGAATGGCGTCGTGAATATTGATCTCTTTGCCGTGGAGCCGGACGCGCCAACGCCAGGCCAGGCAAGCCTGACCGCACCGCTGGGGACAGCGCCGTTTTCGCTGAACCCAGGACAACGCGTTACAGTTTCGGTGGTGATCCAGAACAAGGGCACGGGGCATTCGCTCGTGCCCGAGCAACGCGATTTCTATGAGGCCTGGGTGGCCTTCACGGTAAAGGACGCGGACGGCAAGATCATTGCGAGGAGCGGATACATCGAGCCGAACGGATCGCTCGATCCGGCAGCGCACAGCTTTACGAACCGGCTGATCAACAAGCACGGCCAACTCAACGACCTGCATCAGGTGTGGGATAACCACGTGCTTGCGTATAACAACACGATCCAGTCTGGACGCTCGCAACTGGTTCGGTATGCGTTCACGATG
>JAJZFE010000440.1 GCA_021798655.1 Acidobacteriota bacterium
AACGGCAACGGTGCGCCGCTGGCATAGAGCGCATCCATCGCGAACCGTTGCAAACGCCCAATCTCAATCGGCCGTTCGTGACTGTGATGCATCACGCACGAACCCTCGCACAGCACCTGCACTGGGCAGGCGCGCGCGCAGCTCGCTCCCAGAATATTCGCGTCGAGGATCGTTCTGGCGGAACCTTCAAGGTTTCCACTCGCAATCTTCTTGATGAACTTTGGTACGTCGATGTGCGTGGGACAGGCAGCCATACACGGCGCATCGAAGCAGTAAAGACAGCGGTTTGCTTCGATCACCGCGGACGCAGACGTAAACGGAGGATGCAGATCGGCAAAGCGATCAGCGATCTCCCGCGAACCCGGTGCGCTGTCGAAGAATCTGCCAGACGTACTCACGTTGAGATGTGCTCCTTCATCTTTAGGCCGATGGTGAAAGATAGATTATCTACCATTCCCCGCATTTTGCGGGAGGCCGTACCGGAGATTTCATCGCGATCGGTCAACCAAGCCAGGTCAACGTCTTTTCCGCGAGCGAGGCAAACGCCTTCACAGCCAGCTCAAGATGATCGCGCCTTGTATCTTCCGCAGCATTGTGGCTCAGGCCATTCAGGCTTTGTACAAACATCATCACCGTTGGAATACCGGCGCTCGCCACTTCGGCAGCATCATGCAGCGGCCCACTGGGAAGAATCTCCACCGTTCCCGCCGTCTCCATGATCGCGTCTCTGCAAAGCCCGATCAGATGCTCATCGAAGGGTATCGGCTTGATCGACCAGATCTTCGACCACTCCACCGTGCAGCGCTCTTCGCGCGCAAATCGCTCGCTCGCAGCGCGTGCTTCGTCGAGCATCGATGCCAGCACGGCAGCATCCAGATCACGCATATCCAGCGTGGTCTCGCAACGGCCCACCACTGCGGTCACGATGCCGGGATACGTCTTCACGCTGCCCATCGTCGCCACGGCCTGCGGATACTGCATCGCAATCGGCCGAATCTCCAGGGCGAGTTTGGCCGCAGCCGCCAACGCGTCGCGACGCACTGCCATCGGTGTCGAGCCGGAGTGCGCCTCCTGCCCTTGAAACGTGATCGTCCACCGCTCTACGCCCTTGGTGCCAAGCACGACGCCAAGTGGCTTGGCCTGTGCCTCAAGGATCGGTCCCTGTTCGATGTGCAGTTCGAGATACGCAGCAACATGCTCCTGCTCCGCGACGGCGTCGCCGACCTGGTCTACTGCAACGCCACAGTCCGCCAGCGCAGCCTCCATCGTCACGCCGTCGCGGTCCTTGCGGCTTCGATCGGCGTCGATCGTGGCGTGGCCAGCGAAGGCCGCCGAGCCAAACAGGCTGCGACCAAAGCGTGCACCCTCCTCGTCGGCCCAGTCCACCAGCTTGATCGTCACAGGCGGCCGGCCATCATACGTTTCTGCGAAGTGCATCAGCACCTCTAGACCCGCAAGCACGCCGAGGCAACCGTCGAGCCAGCCGCCGTTAGGCACCGAGTCAAGATGGCTGCCGACCACCAGCGTTCGGTCGCTCGCGCCACGCAGCGTCACCCAATGGTTGCCTGCCGCATCGTGATGATGCTCTACCGGCAACTCTTTGAGCTTGTCCTCGAACCACGCGCGCGCCTGCAGCCACGTCGGCGTCCACGCCACGCGCTGAGCACCATGCGCATCGCTCGTCAGCGCGCGTAGCTGATCCAGATTCGCCAGCACTCTCGATGCAACTACCATTCAAGCCTCCAGCCATTCATCCGCACCAAACAGGCAAGGCCGCCGTCACCGGCGACCTTACGCTTCAAGACTCCGCAACCGCTCTACTTGCTGCCCGGAGGAAGCACGCCGTTCATACGCAGGTACTCCACCATCTGGCCGTAGTGATCGAAGCCATGCGCCACACCGAACGCGGCCAGCGAGATCCGCGTCTTCATCCCATCGACAGGCTTGATGGGCTCGAACGCATTCTGCAGCGTGATCGTCGCAATCGCCTTGTGAGCAAATGCAAACGACTTCGCCAGCACAGCCACGCAGTCGTCCTTCGTGGTCAGCGTCTCGATCGACTTCATGTCTACATCGGGCTTCAGTCCACTCAGCGTGGAGTAGAAGTAATAGTTCGCTTCGGCCACATGTGTCACCTGCTGGGCGAACGTGCGCACGCCATCGAACTTGGCCCCCTGCCCTGCAGCGAACGTCGTCGCCCCTGGCGCAAAGCTGTACTTGTCCGCGGGCATCGCATTCACCACGCCCATCGCATCGTGTTCGTAGAGGCTCAGCATATCGTCGATCGACTGGGACGGCGACTCGGCCATCATGGCCTTAGCATCCTTGCCCATCTCCATGCCGCCCATCTGCGCGTGCAGCGTGCCCGCTGGCAGCAGCCAACACGCACCGAGAGCCATCGTTGCCCATACCGTCAATCTCTTCATTGCATTCATCCTCGAGTGTTGCTTCGTCAAACAGACTCAGCCTAACAGATTCGGTCAGCCCTTGAACTCCAGATGCGGCGGCATCCACGTCGACAGACCACCACGGCACTCCACCGATTTCGACGTCACCGTTGCCGTCGCCGATTGCAGTCCTTTGCGACTCGCCGTCACGGTAATGACCCCGGGCGTGCGGCCTGCGCGCACCGCGATGCGGTTGATGCCCAACTCCGTATTCAGATAGAGGTTGTTCGTCGAGTCCACCTTGCCGCTGTTGTAGCCGCCGCGCCACGTCGCCGGCCCCGCGCAGGTAAAGTCAATCCGCGCGTCATCGGTTGGCACACGTTGACCCTTCGCGTCCACGACCTCTACATCCATCAGCACAACATCCTCTCCATCTGCCTGCAATCCGTTTGGGCCGGTGATCGGTGTCAGCTTGATGCTGACCGCCGCACCTGCCGTCGTCAGCGTCTGCTCGGCCACGGGCTTGCCCTTCCATGAGCCAACCGCCTTCAACGTCCCCGGCACAAACTCCACGTTCGCAAACG
>JAJZFE010000337.1 GCA_021798655.1 Acidobacteriota bacterium
TCCTACGTGCAGCTCTACAACACCTCCGCAGGCACAGCCACCGTCACGCCCTACGTGAACAATCAGATTCCAGTAGATAATCCGGTGGCGGTATATCTCTTTGCACATCCCGAGGTCTACCCGCTGCCAAACCGCGCCAGCACCAACCCCAGGTCACCGGATTCGAGCGACTACCAGAACACGACCAAGTCCGTCGTCGTAAACAACCAGGGTGATATACGCGTTGACTACGTGCTCAACCAGCATGACAACCTCAACTCCCGCTTCACTCACGGCGGCTCCTACGATCTAACCCTCAAGCCCGTGCTCCCCATCACCTTCCCGGGCGGCGACGACTATCCCTACTGGGGCGGTGTCATCAACGAAGTCCATGTGTTCTCGAGCAATCTGCAGAATGAGTTCCGCGCGGGCTACTCGCGGGTCGTGCTGCTGGCGGGCATTCCCGTGGACAGCACCGGACAGTTCGGCACTCGCGGCGACGCTGTTGTGGGCATTCCCTTTGCCTCACAGCCGTACCCCGGCTTCACGCAGATCAACCTCTCCACCGTGGAAACGAACATGGGTACGAGAGGCATCGTGCAGAATTACATCGACAATATTTTTGATTATGGCGACACGGTAACGTGGCTGCACGGCAAGCACATCATCAAGGGCGGAGCTCAGATCCTGCGCTATCAGGAGAACAACTACTACGCCAGCAACAACGGCAACCTGGGTCAGTTCGCCTACAACGGCCAGTACACCAAGAACGCGAACGGCGTGCATGGAACCGGCTATGGCTATGCGGACTTCGTGTTGGACGACTCTGAATTGCAAGGAGTAGCCGGAACTGCCGGACGCATCGGTCAACGTCAGTATCGCCTGGCCTTCTTCGCTGAAGACGAGTGGAAGATCACCCCAACGTTCACCGCCAACATCGGCCTTCGCTACGGCTACGATCAACCGCTCTACGAGGTGAACAACAAGGAAGTCAACGTCAACGTCAACGACCCGCAGAGCTGCCCGAACTGCCTGCTCTATGCAGGCAAGAACGGCGCAAGCAATGCGCTGTACAACTCTTTTTATAAAGAGTTCATGCCTCGTCTTTCATTCACATGGCAGGCGAACCCCAGGATGGTGGTCCGTGGCGGCTACGGCATTACCGATGACTTTGAAGGCATGGGAGCCGCACAGCGTCTCTCCCAGAATCCACCCTTCATCGCGCAGTACCAGTACACCAGCCTCGCGCCAACGGCGACCAACCCGGGAACACCCATCAAGGCCAGCCAGGGCTTCACCGTAGGAACCTCCGTAGCGGGCTCGAACAAGTACAACGCCTGGGATCCGAACATCAAGCCGGCGTTGATTCAGCAGTTCAACCTCACCACGGAGTTCCTGATCGCACCGAAGACGACCTTCCAGATGGGCTACGTCGGCCAACTCGGACAGCACCTCGTCATTCCAGTTCCGGCCAACCAGTACACCACGCCTGGGCAGCCAACGACGGGTCCGTACTACGGTCTTGTCGGCGCTGGCGGCCAGGTCTACCTCACCACCGCAGAAGGCTATTCCAACTACAACGGCCTCCAGATCCAGCTTCGCCAGCGCGAATCGCATGGTCTGGAATACACCCTGAACTACACCTGGTCGAAGGTGATGACCAACAACCCCGGCTACTTCGGAATTGGCGGAGTGGATGGTGCCAGCGTGTATCCGCAAAACGCATACAACCCGCATGGCGACTACGGTCCCTCAGGTTTCGATACCCGCAACGCTCTAAACTTTGTCGGCACCTATGCGCTTCCGTTCGGACGTGGTCGCGAGTTTGGAGCCGACGTCAACCGGTTCGTCGACTGGGCGATCGGCGGGTGGAAGATCTCGGGCGATGCCATTCTCTACTCCGGCTTTCCGATCACGCTCACCAGCACGAATGTCTCCAACACCAACAACGGAACGGCCCGCCCGAACCAGTATCAGAAGCTGGTCGTAACCGGCCGCACCCTGCAACACTGGTTTGGTACGGGTCCAACCGCTACACCCTGCACCGGCGCTTCGAACGGCACCTGCGCCTACGGTCCTGAACTCATCAATACGTTTGGTACGGCTCGCGTCGGAACCGAACGCGCTCCGGGCTATCGCATCGTCGACATGTCCGCGTTCAAGGAATTCCGCACCTACAAGGAACAGACCATCCTGTTCCGCGCGGACGCCTTCAATGCAGGCAACATCGCTTCCTATTCAGCTCCGGGCGCGGCGGTCACGACGCCCTCTACCTTCGGTCAAATCACCAGCACTCTTTCACCGGCGCGTCAGTTCCAATTCTCTCTGAAGTACAAGTTCTAACCGCGCAGCGCATCAAGCACAACGGCGTTCGCTTCGGCGAACGCCGTTGTGCATCCAGCAGAAGGTCACCTTGCCATCGGAACTCCATCGCTTGAAAGATGGCGCACCGAATCCACCACACACGAACCCCGCACCAGTCCTCGCCCCATCCCCCGGTCCATCCCCCGCTCCGTCAATTCCTGCCTCTCTCATCGTCCAGATGCGCCGCCGTAGACTGCGCGCTCACATGCGCCGACAGCCGATCTGCAATCGCGCCAGGCGACCGCAGCTCCGCGACAGTCACCCATCCATCGCGCCGCTTCTGCGGGTCAGGCAGCGGCGGCGCCCACGCCGGCAGCCGCAGCCGCAGATAATCTCCTAGCGCGCACGCATGCGGCTCATACAGCGCACGAATCGCCATCAGCCGTTCCCGCGCGCCCAGGTCTCCGCACAACGAGAACCCTGCCTCAGCCAGCAGGCTGCACAGTCGCGAATACTCCTCATCGCCCAGCCGCGTGAGCGGCTCCCTGCGCAGCCGCTGCTCGCTGCGCTCCTGCTGAAACACATGGCCCAGATCCACCAGCGTATGCCGCCCAATCGCAAACGTAAGCTGTGCCTGCCGCGTGCTCGGGCCCTCAATCGTCGTAATCAGCAGAGC
>JAJZFE010000110.1:0-3681 GCA_021798655.1 Acidobacteriota bacterium
CGACGCAGTGAGCGTGCTGTCGCGGACGGAAGGCATCATCCCGGCGCTGGAGTCGGCGCACGCCGTGGCCGAGGCGATCAAGCTGGCTCCGAAGATGGGCAAGGACAAGATCTTGATGGTGAACGTGAGCGGCCGCGGCGACAAGGATATCGGCATCATGACGCGCGAGATGAACCTGGGAGGCACAGCTTCTAGCCGCTAGCTTTCAGCTTCTAGCGAACGGCTAGGAGCTGGAAGCGAAGAGCTTCAGCGCAGACTTTATGGCAATCAATTTTTCAAATCGACCCGGCCTCGTCATCTACTTCACTGCCGGTGATCCCGACCTTGCGACGACGCGGGCGATGGCGATTGCGGCCATCGACAACGGCGCGGATGTCATTGAGCTGGGCGTGCCGTTCAGTGATCCGCTGGCGGATGGGCCGGTGATTCAGCGGGCGAGTGAGCGCGCTGTCGCGCGAGGCACGAGGCTCAGCGATGTGCTCGGCATCTGCCGGGAGATTCGCGCAGCGCGGCCGCAGGCGGGGATCATTCTGTTCAGCTATCTCAATCCCGTGGTGCGCTTCGGCATGGAAGCGTTTGCCAAGGCCGCGCAGGATGCTGGCGCGGACGGTGTGCTGCTCACGGACATGATCGTCGAAGAGGCCGACGAGTGGCTGGCGCTGACCAAACAGTATGGGCTGGCGCCGGTGTTTCTGGCTGCGCCGACATCGCCTGACGCGCGGCTGAAGGCCATTGCGGAGAGCTCGCAGGGGTTTGTGTACGCGATCTCGCGGGTGGGCATCACGGGCACGCAGACCGAGCTGGCGAGCGATGCCGAGGCGCTGGTGAAGCGGATCAAGCAGTTCACCAAACTGCCGGTGGCGCTGGGGTTTGGCGTCTCCACGCCGGAGCATGTGCAGGCGGTGGCGGCGTTTGCGGACGCGGCGGTGGTGGGCAGCGCGATCGTTGGACTGGTCGAGAAGACCGCGGCAGAGGACGCGGCCAAGGCTGTCGGAGCGTTTGTGAAGAGCTTGAAGAACGGAGTAACCAAGTAGGTTAGAATGGAGAAGCGCACGCCCCATTACGATCTGGTGCTGGTGAAACATCTGGTTGAAGGCGGAAGGGCGCGAACGACGCGTGTTGCGCTGGAAGGGGCCGCTGCTCTGGGAATGGGGCGCAACGAGATCTTCGCGGTTGTGATTGCGCTGACGCCGGGATGTTTTTATAAGTCGATGACCACGTATGCGGATCATCGCGTCTGGCAGGATGTATACCGCCCCGCAACCGCTGCGGGTTCGGTGTACCTGAAGCTGACGATTGTTGGAGACGTGGTTGTGGTTTCGTTCAAGGAGCTTTGAGATGCAATGTCCATGCTGTGGCGGTGCGGAGCTGGTTCAGGACACGCGCGACGTGCCGTACATCTACAAGGGCGAGACGACGATGATTCCTGCGGTGACGGCGGAGTTCTGCCCGTTGTGCGGGGAGTCCGTGCTGGAGTCTGCGGAGGCGGACCGTTACAGCGCGCTGATCGGCGAGTTCAACAAGCAGGTGAACGCGGCGATGGTCGATCCGGGGTTTATTGTGAGTGTGCGGAAGAAACTGGCGCTGGACCAGCGCGAGGCCAGCGAGATCTTCGGCGGCGGAGTGAACGCGTTCTCGCGGTATGAGAATGGCCGGACGCGGCCGCCGCTGGCGCTGGTGAAGCTGTTGAAGGTGCTGGACAAACATCCTGAGCTGCTGGCCGAAGTGCGGGCAGCGTGACGAGATCGAAGCGGAACAAAGCCGGAGGGCGAGGAGCGGAACGTAGATGGAGATTTCAGACTGGCGCAAAAAGATTGATGAGTTGGACGAGCAGCTCGTCCGGTTGTTGAACGAACGTGCGGCTGCGGCCGTGGCGATTGGGCAGTTGAAGGCCAGGGCGCAGACGCCCATCTACGAGCCGCAACGCGAGCAGGCCGTCTTTGAGCATGTGCGCGCGGTGAATCCGGGGCCGCTTTCGGGCGCGCAGGTGCAGGACGTGTACGAGCGGATTATGGACGTGATGCGCTCGCTGCAGAAGCAGTAACGAGATTTGTACAACAGAAATTGACGCAGTAACTTACGAGGGATTTCGTGATGATCGTTGCAATGCAGGACAAGGCCACCGCTGAACAGATACAGCACGTGATCGAGCGCATGGTGGAGCTCGGTTTCAACGTTCACCGGACGACAGGTGAGACGCAAACCATATTGGCAGGTGTGGGTACGCCGGCGCACTTTGAAGTGACTGAGTTCCAGGTGCTCTCCGGTGTGCACAAGGCGTATCGCATCTCGTCGCCGTACAAGCTGGCGGGGCGCGGCTTCCGGCCAGAGGGCACGCGGATCACGTTCCCGAACGGGCTGGTGGTGGGTGGCGACGAGATCGTCATCATGAGCGGGCCGTGCTCGGTGGAGAGCCGCGAGCAGATTCGCCTGAGCGCGCAGCAGGTGGCCGCAGCCGGAGCGCAGTTTCTGCGCGGCGGCGCGTACAAGCCGCGCAGCTCGCCGTACAGCTTCCAGGGCATGGGCGTCGAGGGCCTGAAGCTGATGCGCGAGGCTGCGGATGAGTTCGGCCTGCTGGTGATCACCGAGGTGATGGAGATCTCGCAGATCGAGACGATGCTCCAGTACATCGACTGCTTCCAGGTGGGCGCGCGCAACATGCAGAACTTCAACCTGCTGCGCGAGCTGGGCCATGTGCGCAAGCCCGTGCTGCTGAAGCGCGGCATCGCAGCGACGATTGAAGAGGTGCTGCTGAGCGCGGAGTACATCCTGAGCGGCGGCAACTATGACCTGATGCTGTGCGAGCGCGGCATCCGCACGTACGAGACGGCGACGCGCAACACGATGGACATCTCGGCGATCCCGGTGCTGAAGAAGCTGACGCATCTGCCGGTGTTTGGCGACCCGTCGCACGGCGTGGGCATCCGCGACCTGGTGCCGCCGATGGCGCTGGCCAGCGTGGCCGCAGGCGCCGACGGCCTGCTGATGGAGATGCACCCGAACCCGGACAAGGCGATGAGCGACGGCGCACAGTCTCTGTTCCCGGACCAGCTCACGCAGTTGATCGAGAAGCTTCGCAAGCTGGCGCCTGTGGTGGATCGCACGGTTGCACCCGCAGTTGAAAAAGTTCACGCATAACGCACCTGTTGCAAGGGACCCAAGTACGTTTTATGGCAGAGATTTCGCAGGTGAGTTTCAAGCAAGGGAGTACGACACTGCGCCGGATCGTCGTCAAACTCGGAACCAACGTGATTATGCGGCCGGACGGCAAGGTCGCGCTCGGCCTGCTGTGCGGGCTGGTGGAGCAGATTGCCGCACTGCGCGCGCAGGGCATCGAGGTGCTGATGGTCTCGTCGGGCGCGGTGGGCCTGGGCATGGAGCGGCTGGCGCTGACGCAGCGACCGACGGTGGTGGCACAGGTGCAGGCCTGCGCGGCTATCGGGCAGTCGCGGTTGATGGCGCTCTATGATGACGCATTCGACCGGCTGGGCTGCCCCATCGCCCAGGTGCTGCTCACCGAGGATGACTTCCGCGAGCCGCAGCGCCACGGCAACCTGCGCGCCACGCTGGACGCGCTGTTGACGCTGAGCGTAATCCCGATCGTGAACGAGAACGATACGGTCTCCACCGCCGAGCTGGACCGGCCGGCAGAGCTGCCGCAGCGCGAGCGGAAGTCATCCT
>JAJZFE010000110.1:3691-7820 GCA_021798655.1 Acidobacteriota bacterium
AGTTGTCGGCGCTGCTCTCCAAGCACATCGGTGCAGACCTGCTGGTGCTGCTGTCGGACGTCGATGGCCTCTTCGACCGCAACCCCAGCGAGCCGGGCGCGAAGATGCTTGCCGGCGTTGCGGAGATTGATGAACGCATCCTTGCGCTGGCACAGGGCGGCAACGGCCGCGGCCGCGGCGGCATGATCTCGAAGCTGGAGTCGGCGCGGATTGTGGTGCGCGCGGGCCGGCCGGTGATCATCGCCAACGGCCGCACACCGCAGGTGCTGGAGCGCATCGTCGCGGGCGAGGCGCTGGGCACGCGGTTTGCGCCGGCCGTGCAGGAGTCGCTGCGATGAACGCGACGGCCGAGGCCACGCAGACGACGCGGGAGATCGCCGAGGCTGCAAAGCTCGCCGCGCGCGCACTCGCGCCCCTTGATTCAGCACGACGCAACGCTGCGCTGGAGGCGATGGCTGTGGCGCTGGAAGGCGCGGCTTCAGAGCTGTTCGCGGCCAACGCACTGGACCTGAAGGCCGTTGCCGCGTTCACCGGGGACGACGAGCTTTCGCCGGCAACGCTGTCGCGACTGCGACTTTCCGAGAGCAAGCTCCGAGAGATGGTGGAGCAGGTGCGCTCGGTGAAGGCACTGCCTGATCCGCTGGGTCGCACGCTGGACGCGATCGAGATGGACGATCAAGACCCTGCGACCGCGAAGACGCAGATTCCCTCCGCGAATGACAACGAGAAGCAGCATGGGCTCACGCTGGAGAAGGTCAGCGTGCCGCTGGGCGTGCTCGCGGTGATCTTCGAGGCGCGGCCCGATGCGGTGACGCAGATTGCGGCGCTGGCGATCAAGAGCGGCAACGCCGTCATCCTGAAGCCTGGGCGCGAGGTGGAGCAAACGGCGACGGCGCTGGTGCGTGTGCTGCGTGCCGCGCTGGCGTCGACCGATGTTCCTGCCGGCGCGGTGTCGCTGGTGCTGGGCCGCGAGCGAGTGAATGAGCTGCTGGCCATGCACTCGCTGGTGGACATGGTGATTCCGCGCGGCACCAAGAAGCTGGTGGAGTACGTGCAGGCGAACACGCGGATCCCTGTGCTGGGCCACGCAGAGGGCGTGTGCCACATCTATGTGGATCGCGCGGCGGATGAGGCGCTGGCGCTGCGCGTGATCGACGACGCGAAGACGGACTATCCGGCGGCGTGCAACGCGGTGGAGACGGTGCTGGTGCATGCAGCCATCGCGGGCGACTTTCTGCCGCTGCTGGCAGAGCGGATGCGTGCGCGCGGCGTGGCACTGCGCGGCGATGACGTGGTGCAGGCGATGCTCGGCGCGGCGCCGGTGCTCGACTGGCACACGGAGTACGGCGAGCTGGAGCTTTCGATCGGCGTGGTGCCTTCGCTCGATGCCGCGATGGAGCATATTCACACGTATGGCTCGGTGCATACGGAGAGCATCCTCACGGAAGATGCTGCCGCGGCAGAGCGGTTTCTGCGCGAGGTGGATGCGGCGAGCGTGATGCTGAATGCGTCCACGCGATTTGCCGATGGCTTTCGCTACGGGTTCGGAGCCGAGGTTGGAATCTCGACGAGTAAGTTTCATGCGCGCGGGCCGGTCGGGCTCGACGGGCTGACGACGTACAAGTATGTGGTGCGCGGCGCGGGGCACATCGCCGGCGACTATCGCGGGGCTGCGGGGCGCGCGTTTACGCATCGGCGTGCGGGCGAGGCGAAGTGATCCAGCGGATCGCCATCGTCGGGACGGGGCTGATCGGCGCGTCGGTGGGGCTGGCGCTGAAGGCCGGCGGGTTCACGGGCCACATCGCTGGCTGGGATGCGAGCGCGACGGAGCTGGCCGAGGCGCTGCGCGCGGGTGCCATCGACGAGGCGTTGCCGAGCCGTGATGCGGTGCTGAACGCGAAGGCGGATGTGTACGTGCTGGCGACGCCGGTGCTGCCGATCCTGGACTGGATGCAGGCACTGGCTCCTGTGCTGGGCGAGGCGCAGCTGGTGACGGACGTCGGCAGCACGAAGCTGGCGATCTGCGAGCAGGCGGCCAGGCTGTACAACCTGCCTGGAGCCGCGACGTTTCTGCCGGGACATCCGATGGCGGGCAAGGAGTCCGGCGGCGCGGCGCTGGCAGAGGCGACGCTCTTCAATGGTGCAACGTGGCTGTTTACGCCGGTGAGTGATGAGCCTCATCCGTATGAGGCGGAGTGGCGTGCGCGGGTGGCGGGGTTCGGTGCGGTGGTGCGCGACCTTGATCCGGAGCCGCATGACGAGGTCTGCGCGTGGGTCAGCCATCTGCCGCAGATGCTGTCGACTGCGCTGGCGGCGCTGTTGCAGGACACCTTCTCCAGTGACGCCGACGCGATGGCCGCCGTGCAGGCGATTGGCGGGCGCGGGCTGCGCGAGACGACGCGGCTGGGCAGCAGCCCGTACAGCATGTGGCGCGATGTCGCGATGACCAACACCAAGCCGATTGCAGAGACGCTGCTCGCGCTGGAGCAGCGGCTGGCGCACATTCGCGAGAACCTCCGAACGCCGGAGCTGCGCGAAGAGTTTGCGACGGCAAACCAGTTTCGGGCGAAGCGGTAAAGGCCTGCCTCTGCCTGGCGGGAGGGTGACGCGGGGCGCGTGCATGGCACACAGGGGCAAGGAAAACGGGGCAGGAAAACGGGGCAGGAAAAAGGGGAAGGAAAAAGGGGAAGGAAAAAGGGGAAGGAAAAAGGGGAAGGATGACTGGATCATCCTCCCCCGCGTTTTCATCTGTGGTTTGTCACCATCAGAGGGTCAGCACTTCTTTTTCCTTGGCTTTGAAGAGGTCTTCGATGCGCTTGATCTCGGCGTCGGTGAGCTGCTGGATCTCTTCGTTGGCGCGTTTTTCGTCGTCGGCGGAGATGAGCTTGTCTTTGGCGGCTTTCTTGACCTGCTCGTTGCCATCGCGGCGAATGTTGCGGATGGATGGCATTTGTTCTGGTCTTGTGGTCTTCGACGGTGCCGGCGAGTTGTTTGACGGCCTCTTTGCGGCGGTCCTCGGTCATGGGCGGGATGGGGATGCGGATGATCTTGCCATCGTGCATGGGGTTGAAGCCGTGGCTGCTGGTGCGGATGGCTTTTTCGATGGCGGTGACGATGCTGGGGTCAAAGGGCTCGACGACGATGAGGTTGGCCTCGGGGGTTTTGATCTGGGCCAGCTCGTTGAGGGAGGTCTCTGTACCGTAGTAGTCAACCCGGATGCCGTCGAGCATGTGGACGGAGGCGCGGCCGGTGCGGACGCTGACCAGGCTGGCGCGGAAGCCGTCGACGGTGTTGTTCATGCGCGTTTTGAGGCCCTCGTAGACGCCTGAGAGTCCCTCCATTGTTGCCATCGCGGATGCCATTGTGTTTCCTTTCACTGATTAAGACTGGCGTAACGGCCAAACGTGACCGATAAATGTACTGCATGATTCTATCGTGCGCAGGAAGGCTGCGGAGCGGGGAATGATGAGCCGTGCTGTCCTGAGCGCGGCGCAAAAGGCGTTTGGCGCAGTCGGCAGACGTTACGTTCGGCATGTGCGTGTACCAGAATAGTACGAAGTATCGCGTTGACTTTACCCGAGACGGAACCCTATGCTTAGGGTATTCGGCTAGGGGAGTGTTCCGTACGACCGGAGTCTGAAGACAGTCAGTCAGACTCGGCGGGCCCTCTGAGAGCACCATGACCTCCTCCAGTGGCGGGCACTAGCCCGGCACGGAAATGGAACTACCATGAAGAAACACTTTTTGTTGATGGCTTTTACTCTTGCTCTGTTTGTGACGATCCCTGCGCGTGCACAGGGCGGATGCGTGGACTCGCCTGAGAATCCTACGCTGATTCTGGCGGGCCTGGCCGGGGGCGCGTATGCGTTTTCGGCGCTCCGGACCCGGGTTCGTGCACGGCGCGGCCGCCGTCCGGCAGGGGAGTAAGTCTGCCAGGGTTATAAGGATTCTGATTTTGTAGTCGCGCGGGGTACTTGCAGGTGGTGGGGTTGGATGGAGCGGGTCTGGCCTGGTGTTGCGAAGCCGGGTAGCTCGTGCAGGGTGGCATGGAGGGTGAGTGGAACGCGTGTCGAGCCTCGCACCCCGAACCGAGAGAGCGAACGAGTCTGGAGTGACGACGCCGGGTGGC
>JAJZFE010000110.1:7830-12648 GCA_021798655.1 Acidobacteriota bacterium
ATACATACAGAGAGCTGGACGGCGGGTAGCCTGCCCGTATGGCTGGTAGTCAGCCTGGCGAGCGTGTGTGCGTTGGCCGGGGTGCTGACGGTGTGGGACGGCGCGAAGGCGCTGCTGGGAATATGGCTGACGGATGATCTGAAGTCGATGGGGCTGGTGGTTCCGGTGGTGAGCTATCTGCTGGTGCTGCGGGCGTGGCGGTCGATCGGGTGGCGCGCGGAGGGCGACTGGTGGGGCTTTGCGCTGCTGGCGGCGACCGCGGTGCTGATGTTTGTGCGCTACCAGACGCTGCTGATTGTGACGGTGAACCACGACTGGCTGCTGCAGCTGCCGCCGCTGCCGTTGATTGCGGTGCTGTATGCGGCGGGGGTGGTGCTGCTGTTCGGCGGGCGGCGACTGCTGCGGGCGGCGTGGTTTCCGGTGCTGTTTATGTGGGCGGTCATTCCGGTGCCGCAGACGTTCAGCCGCCGGGTGGACTTGCCGCTGCAACATGCCTCGGCGCACATCGCCCGGGCGTTTGCCCACGCGCTGGGCCAGCCGCTGACCGAGGACAAGCTGCGGCTGATGTTCACGCCGGAGTTCGGTATGTTTATCGCGCCTGGGTGCAACGGGATTCGCGGAGCGATCACGCTGGGGATGGCGGCGGTGGTGGTGGGGTATCTGTACCGGTTCCGGCTGCGGGTGTATCTGGCGGTGGTGGCGGGCGCGGTGCTGCTGGGGTATGTGTTCAACTTTCTGCGGCTATGCCTGCTGGTGGTGTATTACAAGGTGGCGCTGCCGTATCCGTGGCTGCAGGACCACGCGCGGCAGGCGGACTATGTGATTGGCGGCGCCCTGTTTGTGGTGGCGCTGGCGGTGTTTTTTACGACGGCGAACCGTTTGCGCCGCGAGCCGCTGCCGGCGGAGCTGCCTGTGGAGACGCGGCCGGCAGCGCGCTATCTCGCGAAGGTGGTCGCGCTGCTGCTGCTGGCGGCGGTGTTTGGCGCGGAGGACCTGCATCAGCATGGGACGGCGCTGGCGGAGGCGCGCGCGGCACGGACGCTGCCTGCACTCCCGGCGCAGGTGGGGGAGTACAGGCTGGTTCGGACCTGGAACGACACGCTGGTGGACGGGATCGTGGTGTACACGTGGGGCGAGTACGCGGCCGGAGATGGGCAGGGGCCGCATGTGAACCTGGGCGTGTCTCCGCAGATCGGCGTGCACGATGCGGAGATCTGCCATATCTCGCGGGGAGAAGACCCGACGTGGCACGGCCAGATCGACGCGGCCTCGCTGGGCGGCGCGGTGGCGTTGACGGCGGCGACCTACAACAACGGGCAGCGGCAGCGTCTGGAGGCTTCGACGGTGTGCGATGGCGGGGCGTGCCGGCAGTACTCGGAGACGGGGCAGCACGTGACGTTGATCTATGCGCGGCCGCACCGGGAGCTGCCGCTGGCACCGGACCGGGTTCGGCCAGTGCCCGTGCTGCTCAGCGTGGAGACGCCGGATGTGCTGGAGTCGACCGACGCAGCCGAGGGGCAGATGGCGGCGGCGCTGAAGCAGTTTCTGGCAGAAATTGATCTGGTGACGCTCACCAAGCCGTACAGCCAGCGTTAAACGTCCAACGCCTATCTTTCTGTCGATGAGCCGAGGCGGCGTGCGGTTGTGCCCGTGCCGCAGCGGCTCGGGCGAGGTGCTGACCGGCTGAAGGGCAGCATTTGCTGCTGGCGAACGGCCGCTGCAGGGATGAAAGTGGCAGCCGGGAGGGACGAAGGGCGAGAAAGCGATGGGAACGGAGTGCGGGAGTCGCTCAGGGTGCAGCGTGTCGCCTATAATCAAGACTCCCCCTTCGTCCGACGCAGGGCACGAGTTCAGAGCGGCATTGTTTAACCAGCTAAGGCAGTATCAGCAGAATCAAAGAGCAACAGAATCAAAGAGCAGTGAGGGTGTGGTTATCTTTTCCGGAATGCGAGTGAGCGCAAGCTCTTTGAATAGCAAGATTCAGCCCTGCAAGACACAGTTTGTGCCTGCGCGCTCCAGCGACTCGATCCTGCGGCGCGGTGTGGCGTTGGCTGCGGCACTGTTGTTTGTGGCTACCCCGACATTTTCTTCAGCGAGCGCGCAGCTGCAGGCGCCGCAGCGGTTCTCGGCCGATGCCGCCCCGCAGCCGCTGTGCCAGGCGCAGGTGATCGGCAACCGGCGCATTCCGAAGGAGTCGATTCTGGCTCGCCTCTTCTCCCGCCCCGGCGACCCCTATGACCCGGCCGTGGTGGAGCGCGACTTCAACTCGCTGTGGAACACGAACTACTTCGACGAGCTGCGGATTGAGCGCATCAATACACCGGCCTGCGTGCAGCTGGAGATCTACGTCCGCGAGAAGCCGACCATCCGCGAGATCAACTACAAGGGTTTGAACGCGGTCTCGGTGTCGGATGTGCTGGATCGGTTCAAGAAGGAGAAGGTGCCGCTCACGGTGGAGAGCCAGTACGACGCGACCCACGTCAAGCGCGCCGAAGTCGTGCTGCAGGAGATGCTCGGCGAGCACGGCCACCAGTTTGCGACGATCAAGGTGGAGGTCAAGACGATTCCTCCGGCGGCGGTGGCGCTGACCTTCAACGTGAAGGAAGGTCCGACCGTCAAGGTGGGCAAGATCGCGTTTGAGGGCAACAATGCGCTGAACCATCGTCAGCTGGTGGAGGCGATGAAGAACCTGCGCCCCATCGGGATTCCGCACTCGATCTTCCTGGAGGACATCTTCCCGCGCACGTTCGACGCCAGCAAGCTGGATGAAGACGCCGAGCGGGTGCGCCAGGCCTACCGCGACAAGGGCTACTTCAAGGCCATCACGGGCGAGCCGCAGACCAACGTGCGCGACGCGGGCGGCATCAACCCGTTCACGCTGCACCCCTCGACCGGCAAGCGGGTGGACATCCTGATCCCTGTCGAAGAGGGTGGACGTTACCGGCTGGGCGGCATCACGTTCACGGGAAACAAGGCGTACTCGAATGCCAAGGCGCTGCGCGCGCAGTTCGCACTGAAGGATGGCGATTGGTTCAACGCGACGCTGTTCGGCAAGGGCCTGGAGGCGCTGCGCAAGGCCTACGGCGAGGGCGGCTACATCAACATGGTGGGCACGCCAACACCGCGCATCGACGAGGCGAAGAAGCTGGTGTTCCTGAACGTCGATATCGACGAAGGCAAGCCGTTCTACATCTCGCGCATCGAGTTCACAGGCAACACCATCACCCGCGACAAGGTCATCCGCCGCGAGATCCTGGTGGAAGAGGGCCAGGTCTACAACAGCCGGCTCGTGGATCTGTCGCTGCTGCGGCTGAACCAGCTGAACTACTTTGACACGTTGAAGACCGAGACGGACGTGGAGACGCGGCAGAACGCGGACAACAATACGGTTGATCTGCTGATCAAGCTGCACGAGAAGGGCAAGAACTCGATCGGCCTGAACGGCGGTATCAGCGGCCTGTCGGGCTCGTTCCTCGCCACCCACGGACCAACTATGAGACGAACAACTTCCTGGGCCTGGGCGAGACGCTGAGCGTGAATGCGAACATCGGCGATCTGTCGCGCAACCTGAGCCTCGGGTTCACGGAGCCGTACCTGCGCAACAAGCCGATCTCGCTGGGCGTGCAGGTGTCGACCAGCAAGTTCGACTACAACCCGGCCAAGAGCTATGCGATTGCGAACGGGCAGAGCGCAAACCTGACCAACGCGCAGAACTCGCTGCTGAACAACTACAACCAGTCGACGACGGGTCTGACGATCTCGTCGAGCACGGCGCTGCGGAAGCTGTTCCGGCGTTCGGGCGTGGCGCGTGTGGGTATCTCGTACTCGCTGTCGCGGTCGGGGATTACGACGTTCAACCAGAACACGCTGAACGTCTTCCAGACGCTGGCGTTCCGCTCGGGCATCGCCGGGCAGGACCAGCTCAACGGCATCATCACCAGCATGATTACGCCGACGTTCAGCTTCTCGACGCTGGATCGCGCAGTCGGCCCGCACAGCGGCAAGGACTTCAACGTCGCGTTCCAGCTGGCCGGTGCGGGCGGCAACACGAAGTACTACTCGCCGACGGTGAGCTATCGCCAGTTCTTCCCGATGAAGGGGTTGAAGATCAACCGCGAAGGCCATCAGGTGCTGGGCTACCGGCTGCTGCTGTCGAACATCGGCGGCTACGGCGGCGAGGTTGCTCCTCCGTTCGCCCGTATCTACTCGGGCGGCGAGAACGAGGTGCGCGGCTTCGACATTCGTTCCAGCTCGCCGTACACGTTTATTCCGACGAAGGTGAACTTCAACCTGACGAACCCGGACGGCAACCTCGTGCCGCTGGACCCGACCAATCCCGCGCTGGGCAACGTGAAGATTCCGCTGCCGATCTATCGACTGTCGTCGGTGGGTGGCGATACCAGCTTCACGGCCAACCTGGAGTACCGCATCCCGATCGTGAACCAGGTGACGTTCGCGCTGTTCACGGACTTCGGCATGGTGATGGACACGAACTCCGCGCAGCTGCGGCAGAGCGTGGAAGGCTTGACGACGCTGAACAGCCCGCTCTACGGTTGCCCCACGGTGATCAACGGCGCGTGCTTCGGCGGCCAGAATGTGACGTTCCCGATCTACCTGAAGACGGTGCCGGGTTCGAACATCGTGCCGCGCATGTCCAACGGCGGCGAGCTGCAGGTGGTGCTGCCGATCGTGAACGCGCCGCTGCGGTTGTACTACGCGTACAACCCGCTGCGTCTGTACAAGGACCTGCCGCAGCAGCTGGCGCTGCCTACCTACTGCTCGCCCGGCTCAACGGCGTGCTTCCGCAACCTGTTCCCG
>JAJZFE010000053.1 GCA_021798655.1 Acidobacteriota bacterium
CAGATCGCCACCGCCGTCGCCAGCGGCTTCAACACCGCTACCCGAGGCTGCACGCGGCCCTTCCCAAACACGATCGTCTCCACCGCCTCCGGCATGCCGTGCCCACGCACCTTCGGCGAAAGATACCGCGCGATCAACCCCACCAGCATCCCACCCGCCACCGGCATCAGCGCCAGCCACCAGTGGTGCGGCGCCTGCCACGGGTCGCGCGGCTTCAACGCGAACCGCTGGTAGTAAAACAAATTCGTGAACAGCGCGATCATCTCCAGCAGTAACCACGCCGCCACCGCGCTCACCGCGCCCAGCCCCGTCGCCAACGCACTCGTGTAAAGAATCCGGCTGTCCGCCGAATAGTCCCGCAGCGTACTGACGCCCGGTTGCTGACTGCCTGCTTGCATCGTCCTCTTTCCCTGCCTCACAACAAACGACCGTGGGCCGCGCGACATCCGCTCTTCGCGCGGCCCATGCTGTCTACTCTCGAACCTCTGCCAGGTGCTGCAGGTTCTTCAATGCCGCAATCAGAGGCTCGCACCTCGGTCCCAGCTCCTTCAGGTGCTCGACCACCAGCTTGTCCAGAATCCGACTGCCCTCCGGCGTCAACCGCACCAGCGACCGCCGCAGGTCCCGCGCATCATGCTCGCGCTTTACCAGCCCGGCACGCTCTGCCCGGTCCACCAGCTCCACCATGCTGTTGTGCTTCAGCACCATCCGCTCCGCCAGGTAGCTGATCGACGAGTCCTGGCCCTCCGGCATCGCCGCGATCACCTGCATCAGCTGGTACTGCTGCGTCGCAATCCCGCTCCGCTCCGCAGCCGCCTCGCTGAAGTTCAAAAAACGCCGCATCTCATAGCGAAACTCCGCCAGGCTCTTCAGTCCCAGTTCCCGTGCCGACACTCCGTGCATTGTCGTCATCTCTCCCACGTTCCTTTCATTCTATCGCTTTGCGATCAAAACCTGCAAACACTTCCCGCCGCCAGCCACTTGCACAGCGTTCCTGCGTGGAACTAGCTACACTACTACTGGCGCGACATCCTGTGCAGCTTATTTCTGCTCACCTGTAGACGCCCTGCAACGCCGTCCGTACCCTCACGTCCTCAACCATCCCGCTTTGGAGCTCGCATGATCGCGCGTTACACCCGGCCTGCCATGGCCGCCATCTGGTCCGACCAGCAGAAGTTCAGCAACTGGCTCCGCGTCGAACTCGCCGCCACCGCCGCCCTCGCCCGTGCCGGCATCGTCCCGGCCGAAGCCGCTGCCGTGCTGCAACAGAAAGCCTCCTTCACCATCGAGCGCATCCACCAGATCGAAGCCGAAACGCGCCACGACGTGCTCGCGTTCACCACCGCCGTCGCCGAGGCCGTCGGCCCCGAAGCGCGCTGGCTGCACTACGGCCTCACCTCCACCGATGTCGTCGACACCGCACAGGCACTAGCCATCACACAAGCCTCTGATCTGATTCGTTCAGGAATTGTGAGGCTTCGCGACGTTTTGCGCAAGCGCGCCATCGAGTTCCAGCACACACCCACCATCGGCCGCACGCACGGCGTCCACGCCGAGCCCACCACCTTCGGTGCCAAGCTCCTCCTCTGGTACGCCGAGATGGGCCGCAACCTCCAGCGCTTCAACGCTGCCGCGGAGGACCTTCGCGTCGGCAAGCTCTCCGGCGCCGTCGGTGCCTTCGGCAAGCTGAAGCCCGAGCACGAGGCAGCGATCCTGGCCGACCTCAACCTCACGCCGGCCCTCGTCTCCACCCAGGTGCTGCAGCGCGACCGCCACGCCGCCTTCATCACCACGCTGGCCGTCATGGCCTCCACGCTCGACAAGATCGCCCTCGAGATCCGCCATCTCCAGCGCACCGAGGTCCGCGAGGCCGAGGAGTTCTTCTCCCCCGGCCAGAAGGGCTCCAGCGCGATGCCGCACAAGCGCAACCCCATCACCTGCGAGAACATCTGCGGTCTGGCCCGCGTCATCCGCGGCAATGCTCAAGTAGCACTTGAGAATGTCGCCCTCTGGCACGAGCGCGACATCTCGCACTCCTCCGCCGAGCGCGTCATCTTCCCCGACACCACCATCCTCATCGACTACATGCTCGACAAGACCGCCACGCTCATCGAAAAGCTGATGGTCTACCCCGACCGCATGAGGAAGAACCTTGAATCCACCCACGGCCTCGTCTTCTCCGGCCAGCTTCTGGTGGACCTCGCCGCCGCCGGCATGAGCCGCGAAGACGCCTACAAGGTCGTCCAGACCCACGCCATGAACGCCTGGAACGACGACGGCAAGCCCGACGCCCTCAACTTCCGCCAGCTCATCGAAGCCGACCCCCTGGTCCTCCAGCACCTCGGCAAGGATAAGATCGCCGCAGCCTTCGAGGTCAGCCGCCAGCTCCAGAACATCGACGCCATCTTCGCCCGCGTCCTCGCCGAAGGCTGAACCCGTCCGCGAATGAGCATCACAACCGGACGAGGGTGGGCCTGATCTCCTGCAGGCCCCCCTCCCCCCCCCTCGATTTTTGCTTGATCTCTGGAATCAATGAGTTACGCGGTGTTGTGGCTGTAAAATATTGATTGCAGAGATTTTACGGGCAAAATATTCAAACGATTGGGGTTACGGGTGGAGTGGCTGCAAGCCTATGATTCCAGGGATAATAGACGCAAAATATTGAAAACATTTGGGTTAGAGGGCATTTCCATCAGGTGTCGTCGCCGCTCAAGATGCAGATTCCTCCGCTTCGCTGCGGAATGACAAATCATGAAGGGGAATGACAAGCTGGATGGGGCATGTCGGGTCTGGGAGGGCCGGTTGCCGGTTGGCCCGTTGCCAGGTTCCCGTTTTGCGCTCTATTTCTATTGTAACGAGTTGGATAGGGAGAATGTGTTTTTGGTTTTTAAGGGTAAGTTGTTTGAAGGGAATGGGTTACGGGTGCTGAGGGGTGGGTGGGGGGTTCGCCGAGGCGC
>JAJZFE010000499.1 GCA_021798655.1 Acidobacteriota bacterium
CTTCTGCAACGCCACCGCCGACGGCAGACCCAGCAACGCACCGCCCAGAGCGCTCAATAACGAAAGGTCCATCTCCACCACCAGCGCACGCTCCCACGGCAGCACCACGTACTCTCCGTAGAGCTGCGTCGCCTTCCGCTCCAGCGGCTTCACCGCCTGCGAGACGGAGACCTGGTGGCCCGTCAGGTGCGTGAACAGCTTCGACAATGCAAACGGCGTCGCCTCCGACATGGATCACGCCCCCCCAAGAATCGGTGTCAGCGCCGTCTCGATATCTTCCGCGCTGAACGGCTTGGTCACGAGAAACGTCGCGCCCGCATCCGTCGCAATCTCGCGAATCTCCTTCGAGCACTCCGACGTGATAAACCCGAACGGCACGCGGCAGTTCTCCGATCGCACCCGCCGCAGAAACTCGATCCCCGTCATCTCCGGCATGTTCCAGTCCGAGAGGATCAGCCGCGGCTGGCCCGCCGCCAGCTTCTCCAGCGCCTGCAGCCCGTTGTCTGCCTCCTCCACCGTCAACGACCGGTATCCAGACTGACGCAGCGCACGCTGCACCAGCAGCCTCATGATCTTGCTATCGTCGACAAGAAGAATGTCCGCCATAGTTCGCTGCCGTATCTTGCCCTTCGTTCAGATGGCTTCACACGTCGTGAAGCGTTCCACGCCTTTATCGACGCACGCCAGACAAACATGAAGCCTGGCGGCAAGCCATCGTCCTCCGCAAACCCGCACACACCACGCACGCGTCCCCGCCACCTGCCACGGCGTCTCGCGCTTCCCCGAGGGAACGACCGTCGCCATCGCAACTCGGCTAGACCACTTTCCGGCGCTGGACTCGGCCTCCCCCTTCACAATCCTCGTCCGGCGGAGTTACCATGCGTGGGTCGCAACTTCACACGCCCGCGCTGTCCCAAGCGCAACCGTTTGACTAAAGCCTTCAATCAGGCCCCTAACTCACCCGCAACTCAAGGACGAGCCCCATGTTCAAGACCCGCCACATCGCCGCCTGCGGCCTGCTCTTCGCCGCAGCCGTCCTCTTCGCCGCGCCCGCCCGCGCCCAGGCCCCGCATCCGCTCTCCCCCGCCGAATCCCAGCGCGTCGAAGACCTCATCCACAAGATGACCCTCGACCAGAAGATCGCCTACGTCGGCGGCACCGGCTTCGCCTCGCGCGCCGTGCCCTCGCTCGGCATCCCGGCCTTTGAGATGTCCGACGGCCCCTACGGCACGCGCTCCAACTCCGGCTTTCCTTCCACCGTCTACTCCGCCGGCATCGGCCTGGCCGCCTCGTGGGATCCCGCGCTCGCCGCTCAGGTTGGTGGCGGCATCGGCCGCGACGCACGCGCCCGCGGCGTGCATTACATGCTCGGCCCCGGCGTCAACATCTACCGCTCGCCGCGCAACGGCCGCAACTTCGAGTACTTCGGCGAGGACCCGTACCTCTCCTCGCAGATCGCCGTCGGCTATATCACCGGGATGCAGGCCCAGGGCGTCAGCGCCACCATCAAGCACTACATCGTCAACAACTCCGAGTTCCTCCGCCACGACTCCAACACCGTCGTCGGCGAGCGCGCACTCCGCGAGCTCTACATGCCGGCCTTCGAGGCTGGCGTCACGCGCGCCCACGTCGGCGCCGTCATGGACAGCTACAACCTCATCAACGGCCAGCACGCCACCCAGAACGGCTACCTCAACATCACCGTCCTCCGCGACCAGTGGCACTTCCCCTACACCCTCATGTCCGACTGGGACGCCACCTACGACGGCGTCGCCGCCGCCAACAACGGCCTCGACATCGAGATGCCCACCGGCAAGTTCATGAGCCCCGCCGTGCTCTCCGCCGCCGTCAAGGCCGGCACCGTCACCGAGGCAACGCTCGACGCGAAGATCCGCCACATCCTCACCACCGCCATGGCCTTCGGCTGGATCGACGCCAACGGCAACACCCGCAACCAGACCGACGAGAACATCTCCTTCATCGACGCGAAGAACAACGCCGTCGCGCTCCAGTCCGCGCAGGAGTCCGCCGTGCTGCTCAAGAACGACGGCCACCTCCTCCCGCTCAACCCCGACCACCTCAAGACCCTCCTCGTCGTCGGCCCTGACGCCTACCCCGGCGTCGATGTCGGCGGCGGCAGCGCCGGCGTGGTTCCCTTCCACAAGGTCAGCCCCGTCGAGGGCCTCGCCAACGCCCTCGGCACCCGCGTCAACGTGCTCTACGACCGCGGCCTGCCCACGCTCACGCAGCTGGCCCGCGCCACCAGCTTCACCACCACCGAAGGCGGCAACACCGCCGGCGTCACCGTCGAGACCTTCGCCAACAATCATCTCGCTGGAACCGCCACCACCTCCACCGCGCAGCACATCAACTTCGCCGGCATCAGCCTCGCCTCGGTCATGGCCAATCTCGACGACCTCATCGCCGCCATGTCCAGCGGCGCAGCGCCACCGCCCAAAGCCTCACGCCGCATCACCGGCTACTACAACGCGCCCGCCGCGGGCCGCTACCTGCTCGCCGCCGAAGGCACCGGCGAAGGCTCTGGCCATCGCGTCTACGTCGACGGCAAGCTCGTCATCGACGACTGGGCCTGGGTCCGCGCCTTCCAGCCCTGGCTCTCGCTCGAACTCACCGCCGGCCCACACAAGATCGTCGCCGAAGACTTCCAGGACGGAATGCTCGGCGGCCACCTCCTCGTCGCCATCGCCAACCCCGCCACGCTCGTCAACCAGCGCGCCATCGACCTCGCCGCCAAAGCCGACGCCGTCATCGTCACCGCCGGCTTTGACAACGACAGCGAAAGTGAGGGCGGCGACCGCACCTTCGCTCTCCCCATCGGCCAGGACCAGCTCATCAACGCCATGGCCGCCGCCAACCCGCACACCATCGTCACCGTCACCGCCGGCGGCAACGTAGACTCCAATGCCTGGCTCGATCACGTCCCCGTCTGGCTGCAGACCTGGTACGCCGGCCAGCAGGGCGGCACCGCGCTGGCTGACATCCTCCTCGGCAAGGTCAACCCCTCCGGACACCTCCCCGCCACCTTCGAGCGCCACGCCGAAGACAACCCCACCTTCGCCAACTACTACCCCGCCGAAGGCTCCATCGACGTGCACTACAACGAAGGCATCTTCGTCGGCTACCGCGGCTACCTCAAGAACAAGACCACCCCGCTCTTCCCCTTCGGCTACGGCCTCTCCTACACCACCTTCAAGATGTCCGAGCTGAAGGTCACGCCGGATTTCTCCGCAGCCGACCCGCACGTCACCGTCACCTTCAACGTCACCAACACCGGCGACCGCGCCGGCGCGGAGGTCGCCCAGCTCTACGTCTCCGACGGCCACGCTGCGGTCGAAACCCCCGAGCGCGAGCTCAAGGGCTTCCAGCGCGTCGAGCTCGCACCGAAGGAGACCAAACACGTCTCCCTCACGCTCGACCGCCGCGCCTTCGCCTACTACGATGTGGACGCCAAAAAGTGGACCATCGCCCCCGGCACCTTCGCCCTCCACGTCGGCGACAGCGTCGAAAACCTCCCCCTCAACGGCTCGGTAGACATCCCCGCCTCCGTCGCGTCCACCACCTTCTAACCCAACCCCAACCTGGCTCACAGAGAGGCCCCAGCCGATTCCATTCGACTGGGGCCTCTCTGCGTACGCAGCCTCTTCGCTTGCCTCGCTCTTCTCTCGCTGCTCAGCGCCGCCCTACGCCAGCAGATGCTTCAGCAGCGCCATCCGAACATACAGCCCGTTCTTCGCCTGCCGAAAGTACGCCGCGCGCGCATTCACATCCACCTCCGGCGAGATCTCATTCACCCGCGGCAGCGCGTGCATGATGATCGCCTCCGGCTTCAGCCGGTCCGCCAGCGCCGCGTCCAGAATGTAGCTGTTCTTCACCGCGTCGTACTCCTCCGCCGTGGCGAACCGCTCCTTCTGCACCCGCGTGATGTACAGCACGTCCGCCTCGGCAATCGCGCCCTCCAGCCGCTCGCTCTCGTGGAACGCGACCTGCTTCTCCAGCAGGTACTCGCGGTGCTTCAGCGGCAGCCGCAGCTGCCACGGCGAGATCAGGTCGATCCGCACATCTTTGTGCAGGCACAGCAGCGGCAGCAGCGAGTGGATCGTCCGCCCGTTCAGCAGGTCACCCACCAGCACCACGCGCAGCCCGCTCACCCGGCCCAGCTCCTTGCGAATCGTATACACATCCGTCAGCGCCTGCGTCGGATGCTCGCCCACGCCATCGCCGGCGTTGATCACCGGCACCGGCGAGATGCGCGCCGCGGCCTCCGCCGTGCCCTGCTCGTAGTGACGAATCGCAATCGCGTCCGCATACCCGCTCACAATGCGGATCGTGTCCTCGATCGTCTCGCCCTTCGTCGCCGAGCTGCTCTCGCGCATGTTCTCCGCCGTCAGCACGCCGCCGCCCAGCTTCTGCATCGCCGACTCGAACGAGAACCGCGTCCGCGTGCTCGGCTCGTAGAACAGCGTCGCCAGAATGCGCCCGCGCAACGGATCCGTCAGCGCGCGAAACAGGTCGTCGCGCTCCATCTGGTTCGCCACGTCGAACAGCCCCGCCAGAAACTCCGGGTCGTCGAACTGCCGCGCGCTGATCACGTGTTTGAGTTTTTCCATCACTGACTCGCCGGGTACACCTTTCCGTGGATCACCGTCGCCCGCACCCGCCCCGGAAACGTGAAGCCCTCAAACGGCGACCATGCACACTTGGTCCGCATCTCCTCGCGCCGCACCGTCCACGGCGCATCCAGGTCCAGGATCGTCAACGAACCCACATACCCCGGCGCCACCACCCCATAGCCTTCGCCAAAGCTCGCCGGCAGAAACTCCTTCACAAACCGCCCCGGATGGTACGCGCACACCCGCGCAATCTCCTGCGCGCTGAAGCCGTGCTCGCGCATCAGCCACGTCGCAAACGCGCCATACGTGTCCAGCAGCGGAACGCCGCTCACACCGTGCGCCTTCTCCTCCAGCGTATGCGGCGCGTGGTCCGTCGCAATGTAATCCAGCAGTCCGCCGCGCAGCGCCTCGATCAGCGCCAGCCGATCCGCGCTGCCACGCAGCGGTGGATTCATCTGCAGCGCCAGCCGATTCGCATCCGTCAGCATCGTCTCGTCGAAGAACAGATGATGCGGCGTCACCTCCGCCGTCACCCGCACGCCGCGCCGTTTTGCGTTGGCAATTCTCGTCAAGCCGTCTCCCGTCGAGTAGTGGCACAGCTTGCCCTGCAGCTCATACGTCTCGATCAGGTACAGCGCAAACTCCGTCGCCGTAATCTCCGCAATCGCCGGCCGCCGCGCCTCGTGCGTCGCCGCGCCTTTGCTCGCCTGCAGAATCACAGGGTCCTCGCAGTGGAAGCTCACATTGCGTCCGCGATACCGCGCGATCACGCCCTCCAGCTGCTCCTGCGACGCAAAGAAAAGGTCTCCCACCGACGGCCCCATGAACGCCTTGTACGGCACATGCCGCATCAACGGCTCGGTCTCCGGCCCAATGCCCGCATACAGCGTCACATGCACCGTCGACTTCGCCGTCAGCCGCTCCTTCTCCGCATAGCGCGCATCGTCCACCGGCGCCACCGGATTGTTCGGCATATCCGCCACATGCACCACGCCGCCCTGCAGCGCCGCGTCCGACGCCGTCGCAAAGTCTTCCTTGTACCGCTGCGTTCCACCAGCATCATCACGCGCGTGGATGTGAATGTCCCCAAAGCCCGGAAAGATCACCGCATCGCCGACGTCGAGGTCGCTGCGTCCCGTCTTCGGCCCGACCGACACAATCAGCCCGGTCGCTGTATCAATCTCCACCGCGCCCTCGAAGACGCAGTCGTGGTTGGCAATCAAGCCTTCAACGCGCAGCATAGGTCTTCTCCCGCGCAGCATGAATCTCGTCGCGCAACGCCCGCGCCGCCGCACCCGGATCATCCGAGTACAGAATCCCGCGCGAGCTGCTGATCAGCAGCCCCTTGCCCTGCGCATCGAGTCCCGCCGCAACCACCGCCGCCACATCGCCGCCCTGCGCGCCCACGCCCGGCACCAGAAACGGCAGCGTCGGCGCGACCTCGCGTATCCGCCGCATCTCCGCCGGGTACGTCGCGCCCACCACCAACATGCAGTTGCCGTTCGCGTTCCACTCCGAGCTCACACGCTCGGCCACGCTCTCCCACAGCGGCCGGCCGCCGCAGACCAGGTCCTGAAACTCCCCGGCCCCTGGATTCGACGTGCGGCACAAGATAATCGCAGCCTTGTCCCTGCGCTCCAGAAACGGAGCCAGCGCCTCACGCCCCAGGTACGGATGCAGCGTCACCGCATCGAACCCCATCGCATCCAGGATTGAAACCACATACCCGCGATTCGTGTTGCCGATGTCCGCGCGTTTCGCATCGCAGATCGTCACCACGTCAGGATGCTCCGTGCGCAGATACTCTGCCGTGCGCTCCAGCTCCTCCATCCCTCGTGCGCCGCGCGCCTCAAAGAACGCCATGTTCGGCTTGTACGCCGCCGCCACGGAGTGCGTCTGCTCAATCACCCAGCGGCAGAACGAGAACAACGGCATCGGCTCACTGCGAAAGCGCGCCGGTATCTTCTCCATCTCAGGATCGAGCCCCACACACACCAGCGAGTGCACCGCTTCGGCTCGCTGCTCGAATTTGCGAATCACATCACTCATGGTCTACTCGAAGCCCTGCCGTTTCGCCCAGCCATGCGGCTCGCGCAGCCAGTCGCGCACCACGTCCGCGCCCGGTGCGTCAATCGCGCCGCGCTCCTGCGCAACCGCCAGCACGCTCTCAAAGTCCGTCGCCGCGTGCAGTCGAACGCCCGCACGTGCAAACGCCTCACGCGCCTCCGCAAAGCCGTAGCTAATGATCGCCATGCAGTCCTCAACGACCGCGCCCTCGTCGCGCAGAGCCTCAATCGCCGCCAGGCTGCTCATCCCCGTCGTCACCAGGTC
The DNA here is from genome assembly GCA_021798655.1 of Acidobacteriota bacterium. The sequence continues at coordinate 6,963 of JAJZFE010000499.1, forward strand.
CTCCACCAGCACCACGCGCAGGCCGTTCACATCGCCGCCTTCCACACGCTTCTTCGTGCCGTGCCCCTTGGCCTCTTTGCGAATGAACACCGACGGCCGCTGCATATGGAAGCCCAGCGCCGCGCTGTGCGGAATCCCCGCAGCCTCCACGCCGCCCACCACATCCATCGCAATCGCGTCCTCCGCAATCATCTGCTCGAAGCACCGAATCACCAGCGTCCACTGTTGCGGATGAAACGGAAACCGCCGATTGTCGCAGTACACCGGCGACTGAATCCCCGACTTGAATGTGATCGGCGCGCCCGGCCTGAAGCCTACGCCGCCAATCTCCACCAGCGCTGCAGCCACCTCGCGGCGCAACGTCTCCCGGCCACTGCTCATGCGCCTGCTCCTTGCATCCACTCTTTGATCTGCTGCGCCAGCAGCGGGTTCCACATCGCCGCCGTCGCCGACATCACCACGTCCGCACCCGCGCGACGAAAGCGATCAAACGCCGCCGCATCGCCCACGCCGCCCACACCAACAATCTCGAACGTCAGCCCCAGCGACTCGCGCAGCCGCGCCATCCGCTGCACCATCTCCAGCCCGGCCCACTGAATCGCCGAGCCGCAAACGCCGCTGCTCAACCGTCCTTCGCCCGGCAGCGCCTGCTCGCCCCGCTCATCCACCACTGCGGCCGAAACCGTGTTGATCGCCGAGATGCCATCCACCACGCTGCCCACCTCGCGCAGAAACTGCGTCAGCCTCGCGTCATCGCCGAAGTACGCAATCTTCGTCACCAGCGGAATCGCGCCCAGCTCGCCCTTGATCGCTTCCACAATCTCGCGTGCGCGTGGAATGTCGAAGCACAACAGGTTCGCCGTGCCCTCATTCGGACAGCTCAGGTTCACCTCGACGATCTTCACGCCGGTCTGTTTCAGCAGCCGCGCTCCCGTCACAAAGTCCGCAATATACGCGGCCACGCTGCCGCTCTCCGACTTCGTCCCTTGAAAGCTGCCAATCACCACCTGCCCCGGCCCGGCATGGCGCACCGCGTCCGCCATATCCGGCTGCCAGAACTCAGGATCGAACGACGGCACACCAAACGAGTTCGTAATCGACAACGGCTCGCTGTACTTCTGGCTCGCCACCAGCGTGCGGCCTGTCTGCAGGTCGCCATCCACCTGCACGGCCAGCACATTCGGCCACGGATGGCACGCCTGTCTCCGCGTCCGCACCGTCTTGTACACCGGCAGGTCGAAGCCCATATCCAGCGCGGCCTTCACGTACCTGCCATTCAGCAGCGGCCCCGCAGGAATGCCGAACGGCGCAGCCACAGGCTGCCCCAGAAAATGATGATGAATCTCGGATGAATCAGGAATGCGTTGTGTGTCGGCAAAGAGGCCGAAGGGGCCGTGCTCGAAGTTGTCCTCATACGACCGCGTCGGGTCGTAGAACGGCTCAGAGAGCATGTTTGTAAGCACCTGTCTCTACGAGTATATCGCACGCACGCAGGCACAACCTCAGCCGCGATGCGGGCCCCTCGACTCAATGTGAGACTCGATGGCGTAACGAACCAGTTGCGAGCGGTTGCGAACCCCCGCCTTCTCGAACAGCTTCTGCAACACCGCTTTGATGGAACTCTCTGTCGCGCCGATCTCTCCACCGATCTCCTTGTTGCTCTTGCCCTCAAGAACCAGTTGCAGCACACTCGACTCGCGCTCACTCAAAGCGGAGCGCTCCAAGCTCTGCGCCTGCGACGTGGCCTGCTCCGCCAGCAACGCAAGCGAAGCGCGCGACGATATCCACTGTTCCCCGCGCGCGGTCCTGTGAATGGCCAGTAGCAGCTCGGCCGTCGGCTCCGTCTTCAAGAACACTCCGACACGCAGCCCCCCAATGGCATGGCGCAGCTCGGGGATATCAATCCCCGCAGTCACCATCAGGACGCGCGCGTCGGGCACGAGCAGACGCAGCTGCGCCACCAGATCGAGCCCACTCAACTCAGATTCCTCGCTCATGCCGAGGTCATAGTCGATCAACGCCGCATCAAACGCCAGTCCATCGCGCAATGCGGCCAGCGCGCTGGCTGCGGTGGAATAATCCCCTGCGATCGTGACGCCTCGCTCGGCTTCCAGCATCCGGCACAGGCTCTCCCTGAACAGCATGTGGTCATCCACCACCAGCAGTCGTATTGCGGAAGACGAAGCGGTTGTCATCCGCGCACCTGCGCATTCACCAGCTCCACCGCAAAGCACGCTCCGTCTTCCGCAGTCTCATGCCGCAGGTCGCCATGAAATCCACGCATCATCGCGCGGGAAAGATACAACCCCAGCCCGGATATGCGTTCAACCCCACCGAACGGTCGAAACAGCAGCTCCGGCCGCACAACACCGGGCCCGTTATCGGAAACCATCACCAGCGTCGCTGCCTCCTGCACGCTGGTTTCAATGGTCAACACCGCGTCGTGCCTGTCCTGCAGCGCCCGCTCCGAGTTACGCAGCAGGTTCAGAAAAACCTGAAGCAGGCTCTGCGAGTCCGCCCACACCTCCGGCAGGTCGTCGCGCACGCGCCAGTCAAGGCGTATGTTGTGCTCGCGCAGCGACGAAGCAAAGATGATTCTCAACTCGCGCAGAAACGTGTCCAGCCGCAGCCGTGTCTGCTGCCGTTTCGCCATCGACAGCTCCACCGAGGCCAGTCTTTCCAGTGCCTTCACCAACTGGTTCAGCGCCTCGAAGTCCACCGGCGAATCGTCCGTGCGGTATCGCAGGCGCAGGTTCTGCTCCACCACCGCGATCGCAGCGCAGATGTTGCGAATCTCGTGCGACAGCGCCCCCAGCGCAAGACGCGAACCCGCAAGCATCTGCTCCAGGCTCGCCTCTTCTCTCTCGCGCACATCCAGCGACGAATCAACAATCATCGCCGTCAGCCTCACACCCCGGGTGGTCTCATAGGAGGACATCCACACGTCAGCAAGAAACGGCTCCTGATTGCTGCGTTGCCCCTGGCACTGCATCATCGTTCTCAATCGTTCCCACCCGCTGCGACCAATCTGCACGCGGGCCAGCGAGGGAAGGAACACATCCAGCGATTGCCCTCGGAGCGAGGGAGCGGCCTCTGCCAGCTCGCCAACGTACATCCTCTCCGCGGCTTCGTTCGTCTGCAGAATCGTTCCGCTCTCGTCCGCCGTGATGATTGCGATCGACGAGTTTGCCACCACCAGTCGGAGTTGTTCCTCCACAGTGCGACGCGCTTCGATCTCCACCTCCAGCTCCACCATGTGCTGCATCCCGGCCTGCCGCCGCGAGAGCACCTCATGCACATACAGGCCCGCCGCCGTATACGCAAAAAAGTAAAGCGAGTCGCGCGCAATGCCCTGCCGCGCGCTCCACACATACCCGTCGGCGTACTCCGCGACCGACGAGCACAAGAGACCCAGAATCGGGATCTGCCAACGGCGCAGAACCGTCGAGATCAGCGTCATCGGCAGCAGGTACAGCAGGGCCAGCGGAATCGCATCACTCAGGGAGCGGTCTGCCCAGGCGATCAAGGCAATGCCCGCCAGGCCAGCTGCGATTCGAACTGTGCGACTCATTGGCAACGACGTACGTCTCCAGTAGGAAGATTAGTGGAGCTTTCATCATTCTTACGCTTTCTTTGCGTCTTTTATCGGAAGATAGCGGTAGTCGAATCGTAAGACTGTTCGCGCGCCCCCTTATTTCAAGGCGCGGCAGTTTACTCTGGAGTACAGCAAGACTTTGGACAGTAACTCGCTGGAAGACCCTCTGGCAGGCAGCCAACAACCATCCGTGACCTTATCGATGAACAGGAAGTTCATGCAATCGCCCCGTCAAAATCAAGTTGTCCTCAGCCGTCCGCGACCCTGGCACATTGCACCAGCGAGACTTGCGCTATCACTCCTCACCGCATCCCTCTGCCTCGCCGGATGCAAGAGCAAAGACTCCGACCCCGCTGCGGAAGCACCGGTCAGTTCGACCGTCGTTGAGACCGGCGGCAGCAACACCGTCGTCGTCAAGAACCCCGCGCGCTTCCCGCTCATCGCTGCCACCACCACGTCGGCGGTCAGTACGCTGCAGGTCACGGGCACGGTCAACCCCGACGTCTCCCGCGAGATACCCGTGCTCTCTCTCGCCAACGGCCGCGTCATCGCTCTGCACGTCGGCCTCGGCGACTTCGTACACAAAGGCCAGCTCGTGATGGAGGTGCAGAGCCCCGACGTCACCACCGCCTTCGACGCCTACCTCAAGGCCGTCAACGACGAGCACCTCACCGCCGTCACGCTCGACCGCGACAAGCTCCTCTACGACAAGGGCGCCATCCCGAAGTCGCAGCTCGAAGCCGCCCAGAATGGCGAAGACGACGCCCACGCCGACCTCACCGCCGCCGAGCAGCAGCTGAAGATCTACGGCGTCGACAAGCAGCACCCCAGCGACACCGTCAAGGTCTACGCGCCCGCCTCCGGCGTCATCATCGCGCAGAACGTCACCAACGCAGGCGCAGCCGGCATCTCCTACGCCGGCTCCACCGGCTCGCTCACCATCGCCGACCTCTCCCACGTCTGGATCATCGTCGACGTCTACGAGAACGATCTGCACAACGTCCACCTCGGCCAGCACGCTGACATCACGCTCAACGCCTATCCCGGCAGGACATTCTCCGGCACCATCTCCGACATCGGCGCGCAGCTCGACCCCAGCATCCGCACCGCGAAGGTCCGCATCCAGGTCGACAATCCTCACGGCGATCTGCGGCTCGGCATGTTTGCCACCGGCACGCTGCTCGGCTCCAAGGCGCAGCCCGAGGTCACCGTGCCCACCGACGCCGTCCTGCAGCTGCACGACCACAGCTACGTCTTCGTGCCCACCGAAACCAGCGGCACCTTCCGCCGCGTCCTGGTGCAGACGGGCAGGACGCTCGACGGCAGCATGGTCCGCATTCAGTCGGGCCTCCCCGTCGGACAGCAGGTCGTCGCCAACGCGCTCAGCCTGCAGAATACGGCGGACCAGGAATGATCCGGAAGATCGTCGACTTCTCGCTCAGCAACCGCTTCATCATCCTGCTTGGCGCGATGATGCTCTTCTGCTGGGGCGCCATCTCGTTCCACAACCTGCCCGTCGAGGCCTACCCCGACGTCGCCAACAACTACGTCAACATCATCACCCAGTGGCCCGGCCGCTCCGCCGAAGATGTCGAGCAGCAGGTCACTGTACCGATGGAGATCGCCATGGCGGGCATCCCGCACATGACGCACCTCCGCTCCACCACGCTCGCCGGCCTCTCCAGCGTCACCATGATCTTCGACGACGACAGCTCCGACGACTGGAATCGCGAGAAGGTCCTCGAACGCCTCACCCAGGTCACGCTGCCCGCAGGCCTGCAGCCGCAGATCGGCACCGACTGGAGCCCCGTCGGCCAGATCTACTGGTACACCCTCAAGAGCACCAACCCCGAGTACGACGCCATGGCCCTCAAGAGCATCGAGGACTGGCAGCTCGAAAAGGCCTTCCGCTCCGTCCCCGGCGTCGTCGATGTCTCCAGCTTCGGCGGCGTCACCCGCGAGTATCAGGTCGTCGTCGATCCCGAAAAACTCATCTCCTACGGCCTCACGCTGCAACAGGTGCAGCAGCAGCTCGCCGCCAACAA
>JAJZFE010000465.1:0-2075 GCA_021798655.1 Acidobacteriota bacterium
TGGCGGCAGTGTTCACTGTTGGCCTGTGCAAACATATACAGCTCGACGTCGGTCGGATTGCGCCCTAACCGCGTAAACTCCTCGACCAGATATTCAATCTCGTCGGGCGCAAGCGACAATCCCAACGCACGATCTGCCGCTGCGATCGCTTCCCCACCAAGCCCAAGCACATCAATGTGCCCAAGTTCCTTTTGCTCCCGCGGCGCAAACAGCGTCTTCAACTCTTTTGCGCTCTCGAAGAACACGCTCTCGGTCATGCGATCGTGCAACGCAGCAGCGAGCAGATGGATATCCTTCACGCGGCCATGGTCGGAAGAAACGATCCGCACCACGCGCGCGCGTTCGATCCGCTCGATTGCACCGAAGCCTGTATTGTGCAGAATGTCGGTCGCCTTGCTGGACCATGGCGATTGCGTTCCCACTCGCGGCGCAATCCACACACACTGATCGGCTGCCACCTCAACGCCAGCACCCAGCAACTCCGCCAGCCTCGCGTGATCGATCCCGCTCTCAGCTTCCTGGCGCATTAGCAGCAAGTGCAGATACGAAGCCTCAACCGAGGCCACACTCGCATCCATTCCGCGCAGTCTTTCCGCCACGCGCACAGCTTCGAACGCCGTCAGCGCCGGCGGCCCAGGCAGCACCCGTACAATCATGCCCTTAGAGGTGAGCGGAGAGATTTCTTGTGATGTGGCTTGCGACATCTTCTGTGTGTTTGGCAGCGTCGTTCCGTTTTTGTTCCAGTGTGTTGAGATACTCTTCCGTAATGTCTCCAGTGACATACACTCCATCGAAGACAGAAGTATCAAAGTGCGTTAGACCGGGTGCAGCTTCAGTGATCGCGTCTTTCAAATCTTCCAGATCCTGAAAGATCAGCTCATCGGCTCCAATATCCTTGGCTAATTCAGCCACATTCCGCCCACTCGCAATCAACTCCGATCGTGCCGGCATATCGATCCCATAAACATTCGGGAAACGCACCGGCGGCGCTGCCGAGGAAACATAAACCTTCTTCGCTCCCTGCTCCCGCACCATCGCGATAATCTCGCGAATCGTCGTCCCGCGAACAATCGAATCATCGACCAGCAGCACGTTCTTCCCCTGAAAAACCTTTGGGATCGGGTTCAACTTGCGGCGGATCGACTGCCTGCGCTGCGCCTGCCCCGGCATAATAAACGTTCTGCCCACGTAGCGGTTTCTCACCAGCGCATCGCGATACGGGAGGTTCAATCGCGTCGCAATCTCCTGCGCCGCCACCCGGCTCGTTGATGGAATCGGGATCACCACGTCGATCGGCACATGCGCCCACTCGCGCTTGATCTTTTCCGCGAGCTTGGTCCCCATGTTGATCCGGCACTGATACACGGATGCACCATCCAACACCGAATCCGGCCGCGCCAGGTAGACAAACTCGAACAAGCAAGGAGCCTTCTCGTGGGCCTGCCGGCTCTCATGCCGGTATACCGTACCCTCCATGTCGATGAAGATTACCTCGCCCGGCGCAAGGTCGTGGTCCAGATCGAATCCGCTGACTTGCAGCGCCACACTCTCTGAAGCAATCATGTACTCCGTATCTTTGCCTTGCCCTCGTGTCCCGAACACCAGGGGCCGAATCCCGTGCAGATCACGGAAGGCGATCATGCCCACACCCGCAACCATGGCCACCACCGCGTACCCGCCCTTGCATCGCCGGTGGACCTCTTCGACAGCCGCGAAGATATCGAACTCATTGGGCTTCACCGCAGCTCGCCGGGACAGCGCATGGGCGAACACGTTCAGCATCACCTCAGAATCAGAACTGGTGTTCAGATGCCGCATGTCCGTCTGGAACAGGCTATCCACGATCTCAGAAACGTTGGTCAGGTTGCCGTTGTGCGCGAAGATAATTCCGTATGGCGAATTCACATAGAACGGCTGGGCCTCTGCCACCGACGCGCAGCCCGCTGTCGGGTACCGCACGTGCCCGACGCCCATCGTACCCAGCAGGCGCGCCATATTTCCCGCCTCGAAGACATCCGTGAGCAGACCGTTCCCCTTCTCGAGATAGAACCGGTCCTCAAAGCACGTGGCGATGC
>JAJZFE010000465.1:2085-2949 GCA_021798655.1 Acidobacteriota bacterium
TAAATGACTGAGCTTACTGGACTACGGCCGAAAACGCCGACAATACCACACATGGTTCCTCACTGCCTGCCGGGTACCGGACTGCCCTCAGAGGGCATCGTAAAGTCCGTCGGCGGGGTTAAAACAAGCTGTAGGCGTCCGTCTGCCTCAGTATTTAGAGTCCGGTTCAGCGCAAAGGGTTCAACTGAGTCGATTTGACTAGGCCATGCAATGCTCTGGCTGTCAATAAATATCACTCACTTCCATCATCTCCCATTCAGATGAGGAAATCGCGCTCACTAGAAATTGAATGCCAGCCCGCCCTGAATTGCTCGTGGAACCTGGGCCAGCGCCAGCGTTTGCCCATCCGGCGAAAGCACCGGCTGGTACCCCTGCTCAAGCAGGTTGGTCGCCTCCACCACCGCATCCAGCCCCTGTGGCAACATGCTCCCGCACCATAACCTCTGCCGCACATAGAAGGTCAAATAGGCCTCTGCAGGCATGACGTTATAGGCATTCACCTGGGTCAGCGTATCGAGCGGCTGCCAGCGGTATTCTACCCGCAGCGCCGTTCCCGAACGTGCGATTCTTCCTCGCAGCGCCACGCTGGCCGCGGCCTCCGTCTGCGCAGTCATGCCTGCCGCCAGATCAGTCATCACCAGGTCGCCATTGCTGCGCAGAGCGGTTCCAAGGTCATACTCCACCCACGCTGAAAGCGCCGGGGTCAGTGTTTGCATCAACGAGACGCTCACTCCCCGCGCTGAATATCCCGGTCCCGCCACGTCGAACGTTCCTGTGGTCGGGTCAGCCACCGCGTTCGCAAGCTGCAACGAACTGTTCGTCATCAGCCCACTGCCTCCGATGGCGCCATAGGGAATACTGTCG
>JAJZFE010000305.1 GCA_021798655.1 Acidobacteriota bacterium
CTGTCGCCCCGGCAAGTAATCCTGGCCCGCCACTCGCGCCGCCTCTGAGTCCCCCATTTCGCCGCCGCCGCGCGCGCGATACCATGGAGTCGTGAACCTCTCTCTCCAGCATCACGACGCGTCCGCCTTTGCCACGCCTCTGCTCGCCGTCTTCGCCGTCGACATCGCCAGCGGCCCCGACGACAAGCCCACCCCGGCTCTGCTCTCCACCTCCGAAGCTCTCGTCAACGCCGCCACCACCTGGCTCACCTCCGGCGAGTTCAAGGCCGCACTCGGCGAAACGCTCCTGCTCCACGCGCCCGCCGGCCTCAACGCCCAGCGCCTCCTCCTCATCGGCCTCGGCAAACTCTCCAGCCTCAGCATCCACCACCTCCGCAAAGGTGCCGGCACCGCCGTCCGCTTCGCCAAGCCGCGCAACCTCCGCGACCTCGCCATCGTCTTCCCCGATGACATGGCCCTCCCCGCCGAAGCCGCCGCCCGCGCCCTCGCCGAAGGCGCCCTCCTCGCCGACTTCGACATCGATACCTACCGCTCCGACCGCAAGGACACCTCGCTCCACTCCGTCACCGTCCTGCACAACGACTCCGCCCGCTTCCCCCACGTCCAACTCCACAACGGCCTCAACACCGGCATCATCCTCGCGGAGAGCCAGAACTTCGCCCGCTCCCTCGTCAACGAGCCCGGCAACGTCCTCACCCCCACCGAGCTGGCCAGCCGCACCGCCGCCATGGCCGCCGAAACCGGCCTCACCTGCGAGGTCCACTCCACCGACAAGCTCCGCGAGCTCGGCATGGGAGCCTTCCTCGCCGTCGCCCAAGGCTCGCCGCAACCCCCCGCGCTCATCGTCCTTCGCTACGAGCCCGAAACCGTCCGGCCCGAATCCCCCGTCTTCGGCCTCGTCGGCAAAGGCATCACCTTCGACACCGGCGGCATCTCCATCAAGCCCGCCGACAACATGGAGAAGATGAAGTACGACATGGCCGGTGCCGCCGCCATGATCGGCGCCATGCGCGCCATCGCCCTGCTCAAGCCCAGCGTCCGCGTCCTCTCCGTCGTCTGCTCCTGCGAGAACATGCCCGACGGCCGCGCCTTCAAGCCCGGCGACGTCGTCACCGCCATGTCCGGCAAGACCATCGAGATCATCAACACCGACGCCGAAGGCCGTCTCGTCCTCGCCGACGGGCTGCACTACGCCCGCACCCTCGGTGCCACCCACCTCATCAACGCCGCCACCCTCACCGGTGCCATCGGCGTCGCACTCGGCCTGCTCAACGCCGGCCTCTTCTCCAACGACGACGCCACCTCCCAGCAGTTCCTCGACGTCCTCCCCGCCACCGGCGAAAAGTACTGGCGCATGCCCTGCACCGACGACTACCGCGACCAGATCAAGAGCCAGATCGCTGACATCCGCAACACCGGTGCCACCCGCTACGGCGGTGCCACCACCGCCGCCATGTTCCTCAAAGAGTTCGTCAACCCCACCCCGCACCTGCCCGACGCCAAGTGGATCCACCTCGACATCGCCGGCACCGCCTGGTCCGACGAAAACGACCCCTGGATCTCCCGCGGCCCCACCGGCATGGCCGTCCGCAGCATCACCGAGTGGGTCCGCAGCTACGCCGGCTGACGATCTCATGACCCAGCCCGACCTCCTCGCCGCTCTCCGCGACTGCTACGCACCGCCCTCGCAGCGCAACCTCGTCGACGCCGGCCTCGTCCGCTCTGTCGCGCTCACCCTCGACGCCAACGCCCCCGGCGCAGGCATCCCCGGCGTCCCACCGCGCTACCTCGCCACCATCTCGCTCCACGCCCCCGGTCTCGACGAGGCCGCCAACGCCCAACTCCTCGCCCAGATCGAAAACCGCCTCCTCGGCCTCCCCGCCATCGCCCGCGTCCAGCTCACGCTGCTGCCCGCCCTCTTCCCCATCCTCTAGGCCCTGCTACGATGCCACGCAAGTCACAACCCGCCGTCCACCCCTTCGACCAGGCCCACGGCACCGACACCTCCGGCCTCATCCCCGGCGAGGTCATCGCCCTCGGCACCGGCGTCCCCGTCGCCGAGCTCACCGCCTACTACGGCATCGCCCCCAGCATCCTCCACAACCTTCTCGACCACTGGCTGCAACGCTGCTCCCCGCCGCAGCCCATCGAACACACCGTCTTCCTCGACGTCGGCGCCGGCAAAGGCCGCGCCATGCTCCTCGCCTCGCAGTACCCCTTCCTCCGCGTCGAAGGCGTCGAACTCAACGAGCCCCTCGCCGCCATCGCCCGCAACAACATCGCCCTCTGGCAACAGGACCCCACCAGCGACGCCCTCGCCCCCCTCACCCTGCACCACGCCGACGCCACCCGCAATCCCCTCCCCGCCGAACCCACCCTCGCCTTTCTCTTCCACCCCTTCGAGCTGCCCATCCTACGCCGCTTCCTCAAGCACGTCGAAGACACCCAGGCCAGCCAGCCCCACCCCTTCGACCTCCTCTACGCCAACGCCGAGCACGGCTCACTCCTCGACCACCACCCCGCCTTCTCCCGCCTCTGGATCGGCTCTGTCCCCATGACCTCCGCCGACCACCTCGCCGACCTCGCCGCCATCGCCGAACAGAAAGAGTACGGCTCCACCGGCGACGAACTCTGCGCCATCTACCGCTTCACCGGCCGCGGCTCCAAATAACGAAGCAGCGCCGCCTCTCGCAAGAACTCCCATCCCTTTTGTCATCCCGCAGCTTCCTTTGTCATCCCGCAGCGCAGCGAAGGGATCTGCATTTCACCCTCCGCAACTTCCCCCGCCAGCCCGTGTCCAACCGCTGCCGCCATCCCCTTTCAAAACTTTTCTCAAAATACCTGGAACGAAATCCCCGCCTGCTCCGTATCCATACCAGACGTTGATTGAACCGCTCTTTTCCCAACAAACAGAGAGCCAAGTTCGAATAAC
>JAJZFE010000388.1 GCA_021798655.1 Acidobacteriota bacterium
CAGCACAAAGAGGAAGATCCACAGCACGCCCATCACGTGCCAGTACCACACCGTGCCGTCCACCAGCACCTGCCGCGTCATCATCGACCGCGACCGCCACAGCACCAGCAGTGCGCCCACCAGCGCTCCGATGCCCAGGAACAGATGCACCGCGTGCGTCACCGTAATCAGGTAGAAGAAGTGGCTGCTCATGCTGGACCGGAAGAACACATGCTGCGCCGCGAGCTGCTGCCACGCCACCCACTGCCCGGCGAGAAACAACCCGCCCAGCACCAGCGTCACTCCCAGCCACGCGCTCGCACGGTTCGACACCGGCCGCCCCAGTCCGAACCACTCGTCCATCGTCCTGCGCTCGTCGAACATGCCCTGCCGCGCAATCTCTGCGGACACAGAACTGAGCAGCAGCACCGCCGTGTTCAGCCACAGGATCGACGGAATCGCCGTCGGCAGCCACTCGTTGATGTAGTGGCTGTAGGCGTCAAAGTGTCCGCTCTGCTTGTTCACAAAGAAGATGCTGACCAGCGCGACGAAGAACATCAGGTCGCCGCCCAGCGCAAAGAACAGCCCGATGCGCGCCGCCGAAAGTCTCTCGCGCGGCCCGCGATGTCCCTGCGGACGGTTGTTCCAGTTGTCTCCATCGCCGTTGCCGCCGGTGCGTTTGTCGACGGGTGGTCGTTGACCGTTGCCTGTGCCGCTGCCCGTGCCTTCGTCGCCGTCGTGCGGACGCTCGCGCGCGCGTTCTCTCTCGGCTGGTGTCAGGATGGTCGGCATAGGCGCTCCGCAGCTTGTTTCTGACAGGACGGCTGGCGTCCGGCGTCTTTAAGATTACTCCGCTTCCTCGCGCAACGGAATCTCTTCCGCCCACTGCGGTAAAAATCCCTCGCTGTCCTGTTCATAGCAGCACGGTTCGCGATACACGCGCGGCCTGGGCAGCTCTTCGTCCTCGTCCATCGCGTCGGGAGCCCACTCCAGCGTGGTCGCCCGCCACGGATTCTCCTCCGTCAGCCGGGGTCCGCGCGCAGTCGTCATCACATTCCAGACGAACAGCAGTTGCGACGCCGCAAGCAGGAACGCGGAAACCGTGATGTGTCGTTGCAGCGGCATCGTCAGCGCCAGCAGCCGTGCCCCCGGCCCTGCGATGCCGTTCAACTGCGCGTAGTGGCGCGGCTCGCCGGCCAGGCCCGTGATGTACATCGGCAGAAACGTGCCATAGGCCCCCAGCAGCGTCAGCCAGAAGTGCCACCGCCCCAGCCGCTCCGACAGCCGCCGCCGAAACACCAGCGGATACCAGTAGTACAGCGCGCAGAACAACCCGAAGATCGCCGCCATCGACATGATGAGGTGAAAGTGTGCGATCACGAAGAACGTATTGTGCAGATACTCATCGAGAATCGGCTGCGCAAGCATCGGCCCGGTCAGCCCGCCTGCAATGAAGAAGGACACGAAGCCCAGCGCATACAGCATCGGCGTCGCCATGCGTTCGCCACGCCGGCTTGAGCCCCACGCCGTCGCCAGCCAGCTCAGCACCTTCGCCGACGCCGGCAGCGCAATCGCCAGCGACGACACGCTGAACACCGTGCCTGCAAACGGGTTCAGCCCCGCTACAAACATATGGTGTCCCCACACCAGAATCCCCAGCAGCCCGATCAGCAACGTCGTCGCAATCATCAACCGGTACGCAAACACGCGGCGTCGCGCAAAGTTGGCAATCACCATCGAGACCAGCCCCATCCCCGGCAGAATCGCGATGTACACCTCCGGGTGTCCGAAGAACCAGAACAGGTGCAGCCACAGCAGCGGCGACCCATCGCCGTGGTGCTCGATCATCACGCCGTTCATCCACTCCTGCGACGGCACAAAGAACCCGCTGTGCAGATGCCGGTCGCAGAACAGCAGCAGCAGCGCGGCCAGCAGTACGCTGAACGCAGGCACACTCAGCAGCGCAGCGGTAAACCATCCCCACACCGTCAGCGGCAGCCGCTCCCAGCTCATGCCGTCGCAGCGCCGCTTCACGATCGTGGTCAGCGTCACCACCGCGCCCAGCGTTCCTGCTATGCAGAACAGCGTGAGGCTCGCCAGCCACAGGTCCATGCCGAGCCCCTGTCCCGGTCCTGCCAGCGGGCTCTCCGACAGCGGTGGATACGCCGTCCAGCCGCCAATCGGCGCGCCTCCCGGCACCACGAACGCGGCCAGCAACACCACCAGAGCGAGCGCCGTCGTCCACATCCCCACAGCGTTCAGCCGCGGAAACGCCATGCGCCGCGCGCCGATCTGTGCCGGCAGCATCAGGTTGCCGAACCCCGCCGTCGGCGCCACCGTCAGCACGAAGAACAGCATCAGCGTGCCGTGCATCGTCACCATCGCGAGATACTCTTCCGGCAGCACCGGCCCATGCAGCGGCAGCGGCCAGTCGGGCCACGTCAGGTGCAGCCGCATCCCCAGCGACAGCGCCGTGCCCACCATCACCGCCACCACGGAGATCAGCAGGTACCCCAGCCCCACCGCGCGATGGCTCGTCGAGACGATCTTCATCGCTGCACCTCGCTGGCCAGCCGCGCCTGCTCGCGCGCCGCGATCCAAGCGTCATACTCCGTCGCCGGCAAGACGCGCAACACCGCCTGCATCCGATAGTGCCCCAGCCCGCACACCTGCGTGCACAGGATCGCGTAGTCTCCCGGCACCGTCGGCGTAAAGTGAACGTGCGCCGTCTGCCCCGGCACCGCGTTCTGTTTCAACCGCATCTCCGGCGCAGAAAATCCGTGGATCACATCGAGCGAGCGCAGCGTCAGATCGACCTCGCGACCGGCGGGCAGCACCAGCTGGCTCGTCACCACATCGTCGGTGCCCTTCGCGTCCGTCGGGTCGATGCCCAGCGGATTGCCCTCCGCGGCCGACACCAGCTGCAGCCTCGTGCGCCCAAACGTCGCG
>JAJZFE010000363.1 GCA_021798655.1 Acidobacteriota bacterium
CGCCTGCAGCTCAGTGGCCGACACATACATCGTCGTCACCGCCGCGCCATTCACCTGAATCGTCGAGGTCGGCACAAATCCGCTGCCCTGCACATCCACCGTGTAGCTCAGCGTCGTGCCCACCTGCGTCGCCGTGGAGCTGCTCACCACCGGCACGGGATTCTCCAACTGCTCCGTCTCCGAGCCCGACAGACTCAACGCCGCGCTGACTGCCGTGATCGCGACGCTGGTGTTCGCAGGCATCGTCGTCGGCGCCGTGTACAGGCCGCTCGCGGAGATCGTTCCCGTCGCCGCCGCGCCGCCGGCAACACCGTTCACCTGCCACACCACGGCACTGTTGCTGGTGCCCGTCACTGTCGCCGCAAACTGAGTGGTCGCTCCCAGCCGCGTCGCCGCAGCACCTGCCACCACCACACTGTTCTGCGGCGTGCCCGACCCCGATGACCCGCCCGATGAACACCCACTCACCAAAGCACCCAGGCCACCGAGCGCAAGCGCTGTCGCCAGGCATCGCAACAGGCCCCGCGATCGAACGCGTGCATCATCACTACGGAACTTCAACCCAACGTGCATGGCTGTCTCCGCTGCTTCGTCAGCCTGCGGGTACATCCCCGTCGCCGCGAAAGAGGGTTTAGCCAAGGTAAACCGCGCTTCGCGAAATTAGTTGCTTGGTCCCGAAGAAATATTTTCGCGCCGACGTGCCATTCCTCTTTGCGGAAAATACCGCGCTGTGAACCACGTCGCTCAGCGATAGCTCTGCATCAGCGCAGCCAGCACCTCGCGCCCCGGCCTCACGCGCTCTGCAGTCAGCGTCGCCAACGGGTCGTCTACCAGGTTCAGCAGCTCCGTAAAGTCCTGCTTCTGCGTATCGATATAAAAGACCCCGGTCAGCACCTCGCCGCTCTCGTGCCCTTCCATCAGCAGGTTCAGCGCCCGCGCACGGTTCGATGGCACGTAGTCTTCACGCAGCTTGCGCAGCCGCAGATGCGACCCATCGTGCATCGGCACATCCACCGTGGTGTCGTGGTCATAGTCCACCGTGATGTCGTCGAAGCTCGGCACAAAGTCCACCTCGCAGATCTCTTCGTCATGCTCCTGCATGTACTTGTAGCTCTTCGTCGAGCCCTCATGGTCATTGAACGTAACGCACGGCGAGATCACATCCAGCAGCACCGTGCCCTTGTGTGCAATGGCCGCCTTCAACATCGCCGACAGCTGCTTCTTGTCCCCGGAAAATGAGCGCCCCACAAACGTCGCACCCAGTTGAATGGCCAGCGCGCAGATGTCGATGGCCGGCAGCTCGTTCACCACGCCCGTCTTCAGCGTCGATCCCGCATCCGCCGTCGCGGAGAACTGCCCCTTCGTCAGCCCATACACGCCGTTGTCTTCCACGATGTAGATCATCGGCACGTTGCGCCGCAGCAGGTGCACAAACTGGCCCACGCCAATCGACGCCGTATCGCCGTCGCCGCTCACGCCCAGCGAGCGCATCGTCTT
Source organism: Acidobacteriota bacterium (assembly GCA_021798655.1). Next base: position 1,498 of record JAJZFE010000363.1, read on the forward strand.
GTTCGCCAGCAGCGCACCGGTGGCCACCGACGGCATTCGCCCATGCACCGAGTTGAAGCTGAACGAGCGCGACATGAAGTACGCCGGCGACTTCGACGAGCAGCCAATGCCGCTCATCTTCATCACGCGTTCCGGCTGCACGCCCATCTCGTAGAACGCCTCCAGGATGCGCTCGGAGATCGCGTTATGCCCGCAGCCCGCGCACAGCGTCGTCTTGCCGCCGCGATAGTCCAGCACCTGCAGCCCAATCCGGTTCGTCTTCACAGCCTTCGCAGCAACGGGAGAAATCGGAGCAGTAGCCATACTTAGCGGCCTCCTTCAAGGGCAAGAATCGAATCCGTCACGCTGCGCGCATCCAGCGGCAGCCCGTTGAAGTGCGTCACCGATCGCAGCCTCGTCAACAGCCCCGGCGGCAGGTCCACCTTCAGCAGATGCAGCAGCTGCGCGTCGCGGTTCTGCTCCACCACGTACACCACCTCATGCTGCGCGACGAACGCCTCTACCTCCTGCGTGAACGGATACGCGCGCACCCGCAGAGAGTCCGTCGCAAGGCCCGACTCGCGCAGCAGCTGGTCGCGGCTCTCTTCGATCGCAAAGTGGCTCGACCCAAACGCCAGCACACCAACGCGCTCCCTGCCGCTGCCATCGAGCACCGGCGCAGGCACCAGCGTCTTCGCCGTCTCAAACTTCCGCGCCAGCCGCTGCATGTTGTTCACGTAGTCTTCCGGCCGCTCGGAGTACAGCGCGCGCTCGTTGTGTCCGCTGCCGCGCGTAAAGTACGACGCCAGCGGATGGTCCGTGCCCGGCAGCGTGCGATACGGAATCGCGTCGCCGTCCACATCTTTGTAGCGCGCAAATCCGCCCAGCTCATCGAGCTGCTGCGCCGTCAGCACCTTGCCGCGCCGCATCGGATCTTCGGGATACTCGAACGGCTCGGACATCCAGTTGTTCATCCCGATGTCCAGGTCCGATAGCACGAACACCGGCGTCTGCAACTGTTCGGCCAGGTCGAACGCCGCGATGCCAAACTCGAAGCACTCCTTCACCGTCGCCGGCAGCAGCATCACATGCTTCGTATCCCCATGCGAGAGCCCCGCCACCGACGTCAGATCGCCCTGGCACGTCCGTGTCGGCAGCCCGGTCGACGGCCCCGTGCGTTGAATATCGAAGATCACGCCGGGCAGCTCCGCGTAGTAGCCCAGGCCCGCGAACTCCGCCATCAGCGAGATCCCCGGCCCCGACGACGCCGTCATCGACCGCGCCCCCGCCCACCCCGCACCCAGCACCATTCCAATCGCCGCCAGCTCGTCCTCGGCCTGCACAATCGCAAAGCTCGCCTTGCCGTCCGGCTCCACGCGGTACTTCTTCATGTAGCCGATCAGCTGCTCCACCACCGACGACGACGGCGTAATCGGATACCACGACACCAC
>JAJZFE010000403.1 GCA_021798655.1 Acidobacteriota bacterium
GACCGCCAAGCAGCAGACCGCAGCAGCCCACCGCCCAGGCCGTCGCCTTCAGAATCCGAAACTGCGAGTACGAGCGATCGAACTCGGCATCTTCCAGCGCGATCAGGTTTGGAAACGAGGCCTGCACGCGTTGCTTCAGCGCCGCAATCTGGCTCTTGTCGTGCAGCTTCACCGTGATCACCGATGAGCCGTCTTTATGGAAGAAGCGCTGCGCCGTGGCAAGTGGCATGAACACTCCTCCATCTTCGAAACCGTTCGCGGTGCGAATCACGCCTGCGACGCGAAACGAGCCGTGACCGATCTGCACCACGTCGCCCACATGTGCGGCTAGAAACTGCTGTGCGCGCTCGCCCAGCACCACGCTGTCGGGCTGCGCCGCAAACTCCGATCGCTGGCCCGCGATCCACGTCGCCTTCGCGAGCCGCGCGTCATCGTTCGTCAATCCGAAGCAGGTGATGATGGGATGGTCGGCGCTGGACACCACACCGAAGAGCACCGGGTCCGCATGTTCCACCATCGGCCACGCAGCAATGGCAGAGGCGGCCGCAGCAGGCACGTCGCTGAAGAACAGATCCGACACGTTGCGCTCGAAGACGACAACCTGGCTATCGTTCGACAGGATGCCCGCAAACATGCCCACCGCGCCCTGCAACACCGTCACGATGCACAGCATCGCGGCCACGCTGAAGGCGATGCCCGCAATGCTGATCGCCGTCCGTACTCTGTGGCGCAGCAGGTTCGTAAGAATCAACTTCAGAAAGATCACGCAGGCACTCCGACCGGCACCGCGTTCAACTCCTGCATCACCCGCAGGGCTTCGCGCCCCTGCTCGGCGCGCAGCTGCTGCAGAAACTCCATCGCCGGCCGCAGCTCCAGCAGCGCAGCCAATGCCTTGTCGCCCATCGTCATCCACTGGTGCAGCCGCTCGGCGGAGTTCTTCAGCCCCAGCAGCAGCGCGGCGTTCGGCCGTCCCAGCGTCTCATCGCGCGAGACCGTCTTGCCGCTCTGCTCGGAGGTCTGCAGCATGTCCTTCACGTCATCGACCAGCTGATAACTCAGGCCCCAGCTGATCGCCAGCTGGTCGAGCGCCTGCAGCTCTGCCGTGCCCGCCCCGCCCAGGATCGCCGGCAGCACCAGCGTCAGCCGGATCAGCGATACAGTCTTGCCCACCGCGATCTTCTCCACCGTCTCCAGCGTCTGGGGCAACGAGTCGTAGTGCAGATCCAGGCTCTGCCCGTTCAGCAGCCCGGCCACCCCGAGATAGCGCTCCAGGTACTCCAGCACCGCCCGCTGCGTGGCCTGGCTCGCCACGGCGGTCGCGCGCCACGTCAGCGAATACGCACGGTTCACAATCGCCAGCGCCGTCAGAATCGCACCCGCATCACCATGCTCCACATGCACGCACTGGCTGCCGCGACGCTCGGTCGCATCGTCCATGCAGGGCAGGTCGTCCACCAGCAGCGATGCCGTATGAAAGTACTCCATCGCAATCGCCAGGTCCTCCGCTGCACCCTCCGGCAGACCGTAGGCCCGACACATCTGGTAGATGATCTCCGGCCGAACCATGCTGCCCGGGTTCTCCAGTACATGCGACAGCGCGCGCTGCAGGTGTGGCTCCGTCCCTCGCGGAACAGGCAAGCCTTCCCGGTACAATCTGCGCAAACGCTCCATGCTCAACTCCGTCATCTGTCGATCAACGCCTTTCAGGCCTGCTGCCGTGCCCCTGCCACCGGGCCGTCCTGCTCCACCCCATAGCTCATATAGACGGTATTTCTCCGCAGAAGTAGCGCCAAACGACAGGAATGGCGATGAAGATTCGTTCATGCAGTACAGGCTGAGGGTTACTACCAGGAATATCAAAACCCATCTATACAGCAGCTCCGGGATGCCCTGTCTTCGCTTACCATCAACTCATGCGCCTGCTGGTGGTTGAAGACGAGCTCGAGATTCAGAGTTTTCTGCGCGAGTCGCTCGCAGAGGCTGGTTATAGTGTGGACGTGGCCGGCGATGGCCGCTCGGCCGAAGCGCTGGCAGCCGCCCAGACCTACGACGCGCTGATCGTAGACCTCGGCCTGCCCGATCAGGACGGGATCGACCTGATTCTGCGGCTGCGCGGACTGGGCATCACCGCTCCGGTCGTCATTCTCTCGGCGCGCCGTTCGGTGGACGATCGTGTTCGCGGCCTCGAACAGGGCGGCGATGACTACCTCACGAAGCCCTTCGCGTTTGCCGAGCTGCTGGCACGGCTGCGCAACCTGCTCAAACGCAACGCACCTGCCGCAACAGAGACGACACGGCTCACCGCGCTCGACCTCGAACTGGATCTGCTCAAGCGCAGGGCCTCGCGCGGCGGCGAGGTGCTGCACCTCAGTCCGCAGGAGTTTGTTCTGCTGGAGTATCTGGTCCGCAACGCAGGCCGCGTCGTCACCCGCGCCATGATCCTCGACCAGGTGTGGGGCATGAGGATTCATCCCGACACGAACGTCGTCGATGTGCACATCTACAGGCTGCGCGGCAAGGTGGATACAGAAGGCCGTGAGCCGTTGATCAAGACTTTGCGCGGAATTGGGTACGTCCTCAAGGAGCACTAGTCATGGCCTCAAGGAGCATGAATCATGTCCGCAAGGAGCCTTAGCCCGACGCACAGCGCGGCCTGGCGCATCTCGCTGTGGGCCACGCTGGCCTTCGCCGCCGGCGCCATGCTCGTCTTTACGTCGCTGCACCAGTTTGTCGCCAACGACATTCAACGCCGCAGCGATGCCTGGCTGAACGGCGAGGTCGAGGTGCTCAGCGATGTGGCCGAACGCACGCCCAAGGACCGCCTTTACAACAGCATCGTGAGCGAAGTGGCAGAGCTTGCCAGCAAGGAAGTGCCCAACCGCCAGCCCGATGCGACACCGGCCAACGACTCGGTCTTTT
>JAJZFE010000170.1 GCA_021798655.1 Acidobacteriota bacterium
CATCCCGCTGTTCGCATCCAGCAGTGGACGATGCGGCCGCACTCCATGTCCGAACTCCACACGCCCCACAATCTTCCGCGACGGCACATCGATCACCAGCATCTCGTGCCCATCGATCCCCGGCTTGCCCACACCCGTGCTGCCGTAGATCGGCAGATACGCCGTCCGCCCGTCCGCCGAGACCGCCAGCTCATGTCCATGCACGCCTGGCGTATTCTCTGCGATCGCCGCCACCTGCCTGCCGCTCACCGGGTCAACGATGCCCACCGTCGCATCGCCCTGGTTGGCCACCAGCAGCGACTGCGCGCCTGCACCCATACACACCGCTACACACAGCACCGAAACCATCGAAAGAGTTTGCATAGCAGAGAAGCATACCGCACTTCACTGCCCGTTTACCGCGCCCGCTCCGCAACGCCCCGCAACCAACGCTTACAATAGAGAGACGGCCCCAAGGCAGGCAGCGCCCACCCGCAGTGCGGAACCAGGCTCTGTTACCCAGCGCCCTCTCTTCGCGCGGCCGCAGTCCACACGCCCTCAAAGGAAACGCACCCGGCAATGTCCACCCGCACGCACAAAATCACCCTGATCGCCGGCGACGGCATCGGTCCCGAGGTCTCCGCCGCCACCGTCAGCATCCTCGAAGCCGCCGGAAAGCAGACCGGCTGCGCCTTCGACTGGCACCGCTACAACGCCGGCGCCGACGCCTTTGCCACCACCGGCGAGTACATCCCCAAGGCCCTCTACCAGTCCATCGAAGACACCCGCGTCGCCCTCAAAGGCCCCGTCACCACCCCCATCGGCGGCGGCTTCTCCTCCATCAACGTCACGCTCCGCAAGAAGTTCGATCTCTACTCCAACTTCCGCCCCGTCAAGTCCCTCCCCGGCCTCAAGACGAAGTTCCCCGACATCGACATGGTCATCTTCCGCGAGAACACCGAGGACCTCTACTCCGGCGTCGAAGTCATGCTCAACCCCGACCTCGCCCAGAGCTTCAAGATCATCACCACCAAGGGCTCCACGCGCATCGCGCAGTCCGCCTTCGACTTCGCCCGCAAGCATGGCCGCAAGAAGATCCACACCATCCACAAGGCCAACATCATGAAGCTCTCCGACGGCCTCTTCCTGCGCTGCTGCAAATCCGTCGCCGACCAGTTCCCGGAGATCACCTACGCCGAGCACATCGTCGACAACACCTGCATGCAGCTGGTCATGAACCCCTGGCAGTACGACGTCATCCTCACCGAGAACCTCTACGGCGACATCCTCTCCGACCTCTGCAGCGGCCTCATCGGCGGACTCGGCCTGGTCCCCGGCGCCAACCTCGGCAAGGAGTGCGCCATCTTCGAGGCCGTCCACGGCTCCGCGCCCGACATCGCCGGACAGGACAAGGCCAACCCCACCGCGCTGCTCCAGTCCGCCGTCCTCATGCTGCACCACATCGACGAGACCGCCACAGCCAACAACGTCCAGGCCGCACTCGAAAAGGTCTACGCCGCCGGCACCACACTCACCCGCGACGTAGGCGGCAGCGTCGGCACTCGCGCCTTCGCCGAAGCTGTCATCGCCGCGCTCTAACCCGCGCTCTGCCACAAAAAACAGAAGCCACGGCACCCGCCGTGGCTTCTTCCGTCTCGCCCTCTCCTGCCCGGCAACAGCTCACACCTGCGTCGACTCCTCCACCGCCAGCCGCAACGCCTTCGCATAGCTCGCCACGTACAGCCCAAAGTGCTCCACCACGCCGGCAAACGTCTCCAGCGTCTCCATCGCGCGTGTGCGATACGCTGCATCACCCGTCAGCGCGTGCAGCCGCAGCAGCAGCGCCGCCGCCACTCCATTGCCCGCAGGCGTGGGCGAGTCCTGCAGCGGCTTGCGCTGCACGCTCAACGCGCCCAGCCCCGCCGCGTTCTTCTCTGTATCGAAGAAGCCGTGGCTGCATCCGCTCTCATCCACATCACAAAACCGCGCCACCATCGCGTCTGCGATTTGCTGCCCCGCCGCAAGATAACGCCGCTCGCCGCTCGCCTCCCACGCATCCAGCGCCGCCGTCGCCGCAAACGCGTAATCCTCCAGCCCGCCCGCAATCCGTCTCGCCAAAGCCTTCGCCGAACCGCCCTCGCCGTAGGCCGCCACGTGCGCCAGCCCCACCTCCGCATCCCAAGCACACTCCAGCACGCGGTCCAGCGACCGCAGCGCAAACCCCACCGCATCCGCACGACCCAGCGCCTGTCCCGCCGCCAGGTACGCGCTGATGCACATCCCGTTCCACCCCGTGTAGATCGTCCGGTCCACGTGCGGCGTCCGCCGTTGCAGCCGTGCCGCATACATCTTCTGTTTGGCCGCCGTCAGCAACGCCCGCGTCGTCTCCACGGCACGCCCCTGCGCCGTCGCCACCTGCTCCACCGTCATCACGCGATGCAGCACGTTCTTCTGCGGATTGTGCTGCATGTCTCCCACCGCGCGCAGATTGTAAAACGCCGCAGCCACGGCAAACTCCTCCGCGCTTAGAACCCCCGCCGCCTCGTCGCGCGTCCACGTAAAGTAGTCGCCGTCGTCCTCCAGCGAAGCGTCCGCGTCCTGCGACGCATAGAACCCGCCCAACTCGCGGTCGCTCAGCCACGCATCCATCCAGCGCAGAATCTCCGCCGCCGTCTCGGCAAACTCCGCCTCGCCAAAGCTCTGGTACGCGAGCGCATAGCTCTTCAGCAGCTCGCTGTTGTCATACGCCATCTTCTCGAAGTGCGGCACCACCCACCGCTCGTCCACCGAGTAGCGATGAAACCCGCCCGCCAGTTGGTCAAACACGCCGCCCGCCGCCATCTTCCGCAGCGTCACCGTCGCCACCTGCCTGGCCCGCGCAGCCTGCGTGCCTCCCCGCGCGGCCGCATCGATCAGCAGGTCGATCGCCCC
>JAJZFE010000050.1 GCA_021798655.1 Acidobacteriota bacterium
CCGATCCAGCGTCCCGGTCAGCACAAACGTCAGCCCGCTCAGCGTCGTCCCCCGCACCTTCCGCTCGGCCGTAAACGTAAGCCCATAGCCCCGCAACCGTTCCACCAGCTTCCGGTTGCGCACGTTGGAAAAGAACTCGCGCACCGTCGCGGCCACCTTCGGCCCAATATCATTCACGCGCGTCAGCTCTTCTTCGGTCGCCTCCATCAGCGCGTCCATCGACCCAAACTCCTCAGCCAGCGCCTGCGCCGTCCGCTCCCCCACATGCCGAATCCCCAGCCCCAGCAGCACCCGCTGCAACGGCTGCTTCTTCGACCGCTCAATCTGCTCCAGCAACGCATCGGCTGTCTTCTCGCCCACGCGTTCCAGCGTCAGCAACTCATCCTTCGTCAGCTTGTACACATCGGCAATCGAATGCACCAGCGCCCTGCGCGTCGGTTCCTCCGCAGCATCAACTTCCGCCTCTGCATCCTCCGGCGAGCGCACCTCCTGCTCCGCCAGCGTATGCCCCAGCAACTGCGCCACCATCACCTCACCGAGCCCTTCAATATTCATCACACCCCGCGAAGCAAAGTGCCGCAGCTCCTCTTCCAGCCGCGCCGGACAGCTCACATTCACGCAGCGCAGGTCCACCTCGCCCACCTCGCGCACCAGCGCCTCCCCGCAGCGCGGACAGTGCGTTGGAAACACAATCTCTCTCTCTCCCCGCGGATGTTTCGCGTCAGCAACCACCTCGGTAATCTTCGGAATCACATCGCCGCCGCGCTCCACCGAAACGAAGTCGTCCATGCGCACGCCCAGTCGCACAATCTCATCCGGATTGTGCAGCGTCGCGCGCGTCACCGTCGTTCCGCCAATCGACACCGGAGCCAGCACCGCGACCGGCGTAACCTTCCCCGTCCTTCCCACCTGGAACAGCACATCCTCCAGCCGCGTAACACCCGCACGAGCCGGGAACTTGTACGCAATCGCCCAACGCGGAGCCTTCCCTGTAAAGCCCAGCCGCCGCTGCTGCGCCACAGCATCCACCTTGATCACAACCCCATCGATCTCATACGGCAGCCCATCGCGCATCGCATCCGCCTCCGCGATAAACCCGAGCACTGCCTCGATCGACTCCACCGTCCGCGCATGCGGATTGACCAGGAAGCCCGCCTCGCGCAACGCCTGCAGCGCCTCACTCTGCGACCCCAGCACCGGCTCTCCCGCAGCCTCACCCGCATCCAGCCCGCGCAGCAGAAAGTACGCAAAGAACTCCAGCCGCCGCTGCGCCACAATGTTCGGCTCCAGCGTGCGGATCGTTCCCGCCGCCGCATTCCGAGGGTTCGCCGCCGGCCCAAGCCCCTGCGCCTCACGCTCCGCATTCATCCTCTCGAACGCCTTCTGCGGCAGCACCACTTCGCCCCGCACCTCAAAGCGCTGCGACAACCCAGCCCTGGCCAGCGCCTCCGCCGACACATGCAGCGGCACACTGCGAATCGTCCGCACATTCGTCGTCACATCCTCGCCAATCGCCCCATCGCCGCGCGTAAGGCCCGTCTTCAGCACCGCCACCCCGCGCCGTCCCGCCTCATACTGCAGCGCCAGCGACAACCCATCCAGCTTCAACTCGCACACATACCGCACAGCCTCGCCCAGCGCAAGGCCGCCAGCGACGCGCTCCGCCCATGCCCGCAACTCCGCCTCGTCGTACGCATTGTCCAGCGACAGCATCGGCCGGGAGTGCGCCACCTTGGCAAACCCCTCCTTCGGCTTGCCGCCAACTCTCTGCGTCGGCGAGTCTGCCGTCACCAGCTCCGGATGCTCTGCCTCCAGCGCGCGCAACTGGTTCATCCGCGCGTCATACTGCGCGTCAGTCCACACCGGCTCATCCAGCACGTAGTACAGATACTCGTGGTGACGCAGTTCCTCGCGCAGCGCTTCAATGCTTTGTTCAGGAGTCAGATCGTGGGTCGGGCGTTGATGTGCCATCGCAAGGATTATAGAAACCTTCGTCTCGGGTAAACTGTAGATCTTGCATTTAGCAACAATAAGGAGCTTTCAATGGCGCACATGGTGTTCTGCACAAAGTACAAGGCCGAGATGGAGGGGCTCGACGAAGCGCCGTTCGACTCCGACTTCGGCCAGAAGATATTCAAGAACGTCTCCAAGAAGGCCTGGGGCGAGTGGGTCGAGCGCCAGAAGATGCTGCTGAACGAGTACCGCCTGCAGCCCTGGACGCGCGAGGCACAGGAGTTTCTCGTGGAACAGATGAACGAGTTCTTCTTCGGCTCTGGCGGAGAACTCCCCAAGGAATACGTCGCCCCCTCGCACTAGATTCCGCGTGATCGTGTGCGTTTCAGCATACTCTCAGCGCAATCCTGGGTTGCAATCCGCACCTCTCAGCAAAGCTTTCGGTTGCACAGGGCGAAATCTACAGCCCCTGGGCGCCTTCGTGGCTTCTGCCCAGTTGGTGTAGACTGGAGTTACCCCAGCCGCTGGCCCTGCAAGGTGCGAGCGGCAATCGTAACAAGTCGGGACGTGGCTCAGCCTGGTAGAGCGCACCCTTGGGGTGGGTGAGGTCGCTAGTTCGAATCTAGTCGTCCCGACCATTTTTCTCCATCACTTGGCAAGACGGTACAACCCCAAGCAGGCTCCGATCAATTCGCCGTGGGCATGCCCGTACTTTAGCCACGCTCCAACTTTAGCCGCGCTCCAGTTGAAGGGCACATCACGCGAAGCGCGGTATTCCTGAAGCTATGTGTATAGTCCCGGCATTTGGTGGTGCATGCTTTTCTGAGCGAGAGAAGGAGGCACGGTGGGACTATACAGTTAGTGTTTTCCCGGAAAGCCTCCGAGTCCATGAAAGGTCAGATAGAGGGAGTAGCCACAAACGGACACAGCGATGAGCATTTCGAGCAGGAGGA
>JAJZFE010000420.1 GCA_021798655.1 Acidobacteriota bacterium
GGGCGTGGAAGGGGAGCAGGCGGTGTGCATCCGCTGTGGTTTGATGTATGGCTCGCGCATGCAAATGGATGACCTTAAGCAGGTGCAGGCTGCGCTCAATATTCAATATCAGCTTGCGAATGCTACGCACTACCAGGACGTTTGTCCGTCCTGCCGCCGCAAGAACATTGCGCTCACCCAGGACAGCATGTGGATCGCGGCCGCACAAAAGCGTTAGGAGACAGGAACCCTCATGGCAAAACCTTCTACTGATATTCCCGATCTTGTAAAGCAATTTGGGCCAACGTTGCACCGCGTGCCTCCTGGTGGATGGACCGATACGCGGGAAGACGACAAGCTGGTGAAAACGCACTGCTGCTTCTGCGGCCAGCAGTGTGGCATTCAGTTGCGCGTACAGAATAATAAGGTTGTTGGCTTTGAGCCGTGGGAGGACTTTCCGTTCAATCGCGGCATGCTGTGCCCAAAAGGCATCAAGCGATACATGCAGGATGAGCATCCGGACCGCCTCAAGAGCCCGCTTGCTCGCGTGGAAGGGAAGGGGTTTGAGCCGATCGAATGGGATGCTGCGCTCGATCGTGTGGTAGCGGAAATCAAGCGGATACAGGGAGCTTACGGAAAAGATTCCTTCGCAGTGCTTACCGGCGCGTCGCTGGTCAACGAGAAGGCTTATCTGATGGGCAAGTTTGCGCGCGTCGCGCTGCAGACGGCGAATATTGATTACAACGGACGGCTCTGCATGGTGTCGTCCGCTACCGCCTCGAAGAAGGTTTTCGGCATTGATCGGAGCGGCAATCCATGGAGCGATATTGTGGAGGCCGATGTGATTCTTGTAGCGGGAGCGAATATCTCCGAGACATCGCCTATCACTACGGACTATATCTGGAGAGCGCGGGACCGGGGCGCCAAGTTGATCGTCATCGACCCGCGTATGACTCCGATCGCGCGCAGTGCGGATCTGTATATTCCCGTTAAGCCCGGTGGAGATATCGGAGTCTTCAACGGCATGCTCCATGTGATGATCGAGCGTGGCTGGATCAATCGAGAGTTTATTGAACAGCATACGACTGGCTTTGAAGAAGTGGCGCGGTCCGTCGAGAAATATACGCCAGAGTATGCGTCAAAGATCGCGGGCGTTCCATCTGCGATGATTATCCGCGCTGCAGAATTATTTGGGCCTGCGAAGAGCAGCTTTGCCCTGCATGCGAAGGGGATCGAGCACCATAGCAAGGGTGTGGAGAACTGTATTGCCGTGATGTCGCTTGTTCTCGCGTCAGGCCGACTGGGCCGCGAAGGCTGTGGCTACGCTATGATTACCGGCCAAGGCAATGGACAGGGAGCGCGGGAGCAAGGAGGTAAATGCGACCAACTTCCGGGCAACCGGGACATCTCAAACCCTGAGCATCGCAAGTACATCGCAGGAGTGTGGGGCGTTCCTGAGGAATCGCTGCCGCAAAAAGGGCTATCAGCGATTCCACTCGTAGAGGCCATTCACGCGGGCAAGATTAAGGGACTGATCTCGATTTGCTTCAACCCGGTGGTCTCACTGCCAGATGCGAACTTCACACGTGAAGCGTTTGGCAAGCTGGAGTTTTACGCGAATATTGATTTCTTTTTATCTGAAACGTCTCGGCACGCCGATATTGTGCTCGCTGGATCTCTGATGGAGGAAGACGAGGGGACAACCACCAATACGGAGGGGCGCGTGATCCGTCATCGGAAGGTGGTGGCTCCGCCTGAAGGTGCACGCGAAGACTGGAAGATTATCTGCGAGATTGCACGCAGGCTGGGACACGGAGACAAGTTCAACTACTCGGGGCCGCAGGAGATCTTTGACGAGTTGCGGGTTGCGTCGAAGGGCGGCGTTTCAGACTATTTCGGAATTACCTGGGACAAGATCGAGAAGAACAATGGAATTTGCTGGCCGTGCCCTACGCTGGATCATCCTGGAACGCCCCGTCTTTACGAAGGTGGAAGGTTTGGCCATCCGGATGGGAAAGCGCACTTTATTCCTGTCGACTGGCGGCCTTCTGCTGAGATGCCGGATGGTGAGTATCCGATTATTCTTACGACCGGCCGCGTCGTAGCCCACTTTCTTTCAGGAACGCAGACCCGCCGCATTGGCGCTCTGGTAGATCAGGTGCCAGAGGCGTTCTGCGAGTTGCACCCCGTGCTGGCGGAGAAGCTTGGCATCGCTGATGACGACTACGTCAAGGTGGAAAGCCGCCGAGGAAGCGTGGTGGTCCATGCCAAGATCGTAAGGACGATTCGGCCAGACACTGTGTTTGTGCCGTATCATTGGCCGCTCGACCGATCGGCGAATAATATGACGATTCGAGCGCTCGACCCTCAGTCGATGATTCCGGAGTATAAGATCTGTGCCGTTCGTGTCTGCAAAACAGAGGCTCCGCATGATGCGATTGCAGCGTTGGAAGTGCAGGCGGGAGGCATCCGATGAAAAACGCGGAGTTCTTCATCGACTACTCGCGGTGCATTGGATGCCAGGCTTGCGTGCAGGCTTGCGCAGAATGCGATACGCATCGTGGCGTCTCGATGATTCATCTGGAGACCATTGCGCGGCGTGAGAGTGTGCAGACGGCACCACAGATTTGCATGCACTGTGAAGAGCCAATCTGTGCGCAGGTGTGTCCGGCGGACGCTATCAAGAAAACCCCGGATGGAGTGGTGCAGAGTTCACTCAAGCCGCGTTGCATTGGCTGCTCGAACTGCGTCATGTCCTGCCCGTTCGGTGTTCCAAAGTATCAGATCGATATCGACCAGATGATGAAGTGCGATATGTGCTATGACCGTAGCAGCGTGGGCAAGAAGCCAATGTGTGCGACGGTCTGTCCTTCCGGAGCACTCACGTACACGACGATGCAGGATATCCAGCGCACGCGCCGCGGT
>JAJZFE010000079.1 GCA_021798655.1 Acidobacteriota bacterium
AGGGGAGGGTGAGGTCCGGGAACTCCTGGCGGGCGATGTCGGAGGCAGAGTAGACGCTGGCGCCTGACTCGCTGACAGTGACGCGGAAGATTTCTCCCAGAGATTTCTCTTGGAGGAAGTCGCGGACGAAGGCGTCGGTCTCGCGCGAGGCAGTGCCGTTACCGATGGCGATGGCGCGGACTTTGTGAGTGCTGATGAGAGTGGCGAGGGTTTGGGCGGCGAGAGTGGTTTTGCCGGTGTGGGGGTAGATGACGTCGTGTGCGAGGAATTTGCCGGTCTCGTCGACGATGGCGATCTTGCAGCCGGTGCGCAGGCCGGGGTCGATGCCGAGGACGGAGATGGGGCCAGCGGGCGCGCTGAGGAGAAGGTTGAAGAGGTTGTCGCGGAAGACCTGAATTGCGTCGGTATCGGAGCGTTTCTTGAGCTCGAGGCGGAGCTCGGACTGGATGGAGGAGCTGAGCAGGCGTTGCCAGCAGTCTTCGATAGCCAGGAGGAGGTGCGGGGTCCAGTCGCCTTCTGCGCGGAGGATGTGAGCGCGGAGGAGGGAGGTTGCACGGAGCGGCTCCAGTTCGATGAGGAAGTAGAGGATGCCCTCGCTTTCACCGCGGCGTATGGCGAGCATGCGGTGGGAGGGGATGGTTTTGGCAGCCTCGCGGTAGTCGTAGTACATCTTGAATTTTGCCTGCTCGTCGACGGCGTCGAGAGACTTGCGGCTGACGACGATGCCCTCGTCGTACATGAGTTGGCGGGCAATTTTGCGGAGGTCAGCGGTCTCGCTGATGATTTCGGCCACGATGTGGCGGGCTCCTTCGAGTGCATCCTCGGGGGAGAGGACGGATTTTTCGGGATCGACGAAGGTGGCGGCGAAGGCACTGAGGGGAGTTCCGGTGGGTTGCTGGTTCCACAGGTAGAGGGCAAGCGGCTCCAGGCCCTTTTCGCGGGCGATGGTGGCTTTGGTGCGGCGCTTGGGCCGGTAGGGCAGGTAAAGGTCCTCCAGCTCGCTCTTGTCGAGGGTAGATTCGATGCGGAGCTTGAGGTCGTCGGTAAGCTTACCCTGTTCTGCGATGGAGGCAAGTATGGATTCACGTCGTGTGGCGAGGTCGCGGAAGTAGGCGAGCTGCTCCTCGATGGTGCGGATCTGGACCTCGTCGAGGTTGCCGGTTGCTTCCTTACGATAGCGTGCGATGAAGGGGACTGTGCCGCCTTCGTCCAGCAGAGTGATGACGGCAACAAGGCCTTGCAGGGGGAGGTTGAAGGTGGTGGAAAGGTGCTGGAGGATGGCGGGGGAGAGAGCTTTTGCGTCAGTCATGTTCACTCTCGATGGTATCTGGATTTGGCGAGGAAAAGCAGACACGGTCGGGGCTATGATGAGTTGTCTGACGAGGTAAGCGATGCTGAGAAATTTGTGGCTGTTTGTGCTTCTGTGTGTGGTGGTGACGAGTGCGGAGGGCCAATTTGTCCATGCCAAGGGTAAATTGATCATGGATGCTTCTGGTAAGGAACTGCATTTGCATGGGACTAATCTGGGCAACTGGATGGTTCCTGAAGGCTATATGTTTCGGTTTGATGGTGGGCCGCAGTCTCCGCGCGAGATCGAGGCGTTAGTGAATGACCTACTTGGCCCGTCGCAGGCGGCTGAGTTTTGGCAACAGTACCGGGCGAACTATGTGACGCAACGTGATATTGCGGCACTGGGCCGTGCTGGAGTGAATGTTTTGCGGGTTCCGCTGCACTACAAGTTTTTTGTAGAGGGCGATGACGAGGGGTTTCGATTGGTCGATCGTCTGTCGGAATGGGCGAAGCATGCTGGAATCTATTTGATCTTGGATATGCATTGCGCGCCGGGTGGACAGACGGGAACCAATATCGATGATAGTTGGGGATACCCGTGGCTTTATGAGAGTGAAAGTGAGCAGCAGCAGACGGTGAAGATCTGGCGCCGTATTGCGGCGCACTATCGTGATAATCCAACCGTATTGGGGTATGACCTGCTGAATGAGCCGATTCCTCATTTTCCCCAGCTTCAGCGGCTAAATCCTTATCTGGAGCCTTTGTACAAGCGGTTGACGGCTGCTGTGCGAGAGGTTGACCGCAACCATATGGTGATCTTTGGAGGTGCCCAGTGGGATTCAAACTTCAAGGTGTTTGGGGCGCCCTTCGATACCAACTCGATGTACACGTTTCACAAGTACTGGACTCCCCCTACGCAGAATGTGATTCAGGAGTATCTGGATTTTCGGGACAAGTATGACGTTCCGATTTACATGGGGGAGTCGGGCGAGAATACTGACGAATGGATTAGCAGTTTTCGTATGGTGCTAGACAAGAACGACATTGCGTGGACATTCTGGCCGTACAAGAAGATGGAAGCACCCTCTGCAGTGATGTCCTTTGACAAGCCGATTTACTGGGATGAAGTGGTGGCGTATGCCAAGCTCAGCAGGAGGAGCGGTGAGGCTGAGAAGTCCGTTGCGGCGCGTCCGAGTCGAGAGCATATTCAGGCGGCCTTCGCGGATCTTCTGCAGAAGATTCAATTGGACGAGTGTCATCGCAATGCGGGTTATATGGCCGCGCTTGGCCTGAAGTGAATGAGGCGGGAAGGTGTGGAGATGCAGACTGATGGATGGACGCCAGAGCTTGAGGCGTGGGTGAGAG
Source organism: Acidobacteriota bacterium (assembly GCA_021798655.1). Next base: position 2,656 of record JAJZFE010000079.1, read on the forward strand.
AAACGGCTCTGTCGGTTGGGTTTGATGCAGTGGGCGTGGCCGATGTTTCTGAGGAGTCGGCGGAGAGCAGCGATGCGGAACGGTTTGCTGCGTGGGTTGCCGCGGGACGCGCCGGAGAGATGGAGTATCTGAAACGACGCGATGATGTGGGCACATTGCTGCGCAGTCGAGTGCAGGTGGCGATACCCTGGGCTGAGTCAGTGGTGGTCTGTGCCCTGAACTACAACGCAGGTGG
>JAJZFE010000116.1 GCA_021798655.1 Acidobacteriota bacterium
GCTTTGATTCTTCGTCATCACTGTTCCCTCAAAAAGTCGTTGCGTTGATTCCGGAGAGCGGTATCGAGCCATCTACGTGTCTGGCGTTCAACACCGATCTCCTATGGCATTTATTTCGGGATGAACTTTGAACCTGTTTGACATGTGTTGTCAAGTGTTAGCTTGATTTTCGCAATCAGCGAAGCTGTGACAGCACAACAGGCGCTGCCGTTTCGCTTCCGAAACCAGACTCCTTCCGGTTCGAGTGAGTGCGCACTGCAGCTCTCTGCGCGCTCACAGGCTCGTGACGCAGCCCCGCGGTGCCGCCCGCATAGTCAACTCCGCGCGCTACGTAAACTTTCCAAAACTTCCCGCATCTAACGCTATAGAGGTTTTTACGATGCCACGGCTCACGTACCTTCTCCCTCTTGCCCTGGCCACTCTTTCCGCCGTAGCTCTACAGGCCCAGACGGAACCAGCCGGTCAGACCACTTCTCCCACGCAGCCGCCAGCGCCCATCGTGCGCGGCACGACTGCAGGTACCTCCGCAGGCACCGCACCCGACCTTGCACCGCCGCCCGGCGATCAGGAACATCCGGCCACAACTCCCGGCACGCTCTATCAGGGCAACTACATGGCCGAGCTCGCCGCCGGTCAAACCCTGACTGCGACCAAGGGTATTGCCAACGCCGAGCCTATCCCGGGCATCTTCCTCCGCGTGGCCCACCGCGGCTCTGTCCAGGAGGTCTCCACCTCGCCCCAGCGCACGGAGTTCCGCGTCGTCCACGGCATCGCCAACGTCAGCGTCAATCATCCTGAGAAGGACATGCTGATCCTCGTCGATCTGCCCGGCGGCCAGGTGCAGTTGCTCAAGAACGGCCTCTACACCTTCAACGCCGGCACGGACGTCGCCCGCACGCTCGCCGGCGAGGCCAAAGCCTTCGGCGCGGGTGCTTCCGCCTCCGCCAAACCGACCATGATCAAGGAGAATCACGCCGTCCTCTTTCCGCCCGCGACGACAACCGTCGCCAAGCTGAAGGAGCACGAGTTCGATCCCCCGCAGGTGGGCCGCGACTTCATCCCGGAACCGCTGGATGAGCAGGAGAACGACGGCTCCTACAACGCGCAGGATGGGTCCACCGGCAGCTTTGGGAATGGCTACGGAGTCGCCGGCGGATCAGGCTTCTACGGTGGAGGCCTCTACGACCCGTACTACGCCTGGGGCGGCATGTGGAACCCCTTCTGGGACGGCTTCTACGGAGGCTACGGGCTGGGTCTCGGCTTCGGCTATGGCTATCCGTTCGGCTACGGTGGCTTTGGCTACGGCGGCTTCGGCTATGGTGGCTACGGCTACGGGGGCTACGGGGGCTACGGCGGCCGCTATGGCTACGGCGGGCGCTACGGTGAAGGCGGCTATAACAACGGCCACTTCGCAGGCGGTCGCCCTGGCGGCGGTCCCACACCCGGAGGCGCTGGCGGCTTTCGTGGCGGCGGCGGTGGTGGCTTCCACGGCGGTGGGGGCGGCGGCTTCCACGGTGGCGGCGGCGGCGGCTTTGGAGGCGGCGGAGGGGGTGGCTTCCACGGCGGCGGCGGAGGTGGTGGTGGTGGTGGCGGCGGAGGCGGTCACCGCTAGTCACCAGAGCAAACGTAGACTGTCCAATCCCGACGACCTCTGCACCCGCAGAGGTCGTCGAGCTTCACGGCAGCAACGAACCCAGCGGGCAACTCACAACTGAGAACTGAGAACTCACAACCCACAACCGGGAACTCGATAGAATCGCCTATGCGTCTCGGCTACTTCGGCGGCACCTTCGACCCACCGCACCTCGGCCATCTCGCCGTCGCCTGCGCCGCTGCCAGCCGGTTCGCTCTGGACCGCGTTCTGCTCGTCCCTACAGCTCGGCAACCGCTCAAGCCCCGCGCACCACTCGCGTCCTACAGCGATCGCCTCGCCATGGTCTCCCTGCTCTGTCAGCAGGACGCGCGCCTCGTAGCATCCAGCCTCGAAGCCCCCACCGAGCCACCGACGCCCAACTACACCATCGACACCTTGCACCGCGTCCAAGCCGCAGAGCCGAATGCCCGGCTCTTCGTCATCGTCGGTGCGGATGCCTTCAGCGAGCTGCCCCGCTGGCGTGCCCCGGGCGAACTCCTCCAGCTCGCCGACTGGATCGTGCTCACTCGACCCGCTCAGCCGGCCGGCAGCACCACGCCGCCGCCGATGCCGCCGCTTACCGACGAGCAACGCGCCCACGTGCATCCGCTCACGGACTTCGACCATCCCGCCTCCGCGACCGCCATCCGAGCCGCACTCGGTGCCGGCCAGGACTGCAGCCACCTGCTCTCCCCCTCGGTGCTCGACTACATCCGCAAGCATCATCTCTACCAGCCACCGGTGTAGCTCTCTCCAGCCAGCATTTCCATGCAGCAAACGTGGCTCGTCTACCCGAATGAGCTACGATAGAAGTTGCATTTTGCAAGGAGTTTCATGCCCACCAAAGCCACGGCCGACAAGCGCACACTTACCCGGCAGCTGCTCGCCACCGCCGCAGCCGCCTGCGACGACAAGAAGGGCGAAGACATTCGCATCCTCGCGCTCGACCCCGCCGACACCGGCCTGGGCGACTATCTGCTCATCTGCACCGGCAACAGCGACCGCCAGAACACCGCCATCACCGACGAGATCGAGCTGCGCCTCAAGCGCGAGTTCGGCACCTATCCCGCCTCGGTCGAAGGCCGCCGCCAGGGTGAGTGGATCCTGATGGACTACTTCGACTTCGTCGTCCACGTCTTCACGGCGGAGAAGCGCGCCTTCTACGGCCTCGAGCGGCTGCGCAAGACCGCCACCTCGGTCACCGTCGCCGAACTCAACGACGAGATCAAGGCCGCCATCACCGCCACCCGCAAGAAGGCGACAAGCACGGCAGTGACAACCAAGGCCACGAAGAGCAAGACCACAAACAGCAAAGCCAGCACGGGCAGGACCGCACCCGTCAAGGCCAAGACGGCCGGTACAAGTGTCGCGAAAAAGGCTGCAGCGAAGAAGACTGCGGCAAAGAAGACTCTCGTAAAGTCGCCCTCTGCCAAGAAGGCGATCAAGGCTGCGGTGGCCAGCAAGAAGGCGGTCAAGAAGTCGCCAAAGAAATAGCGTTGGTTTGTTGCCGTACTCAGACAAGCCGGGTTGTGATCCTGGCACAAACACAAGAAGGACGGCGGAGAGGGTCACTCTCCGCCGTCCTTTTGTTTTAGTGTTTCGATTAGAACTGCAGCATCAGCTGGAACTCCGTCGTACGCGGACCACCCTGATCGAATGTGCCCGAGTTGCGGCTCACGCGCAGGTTGTTCGCCTCCGACATTTGGTTCGAGCTGTTCACATAGCCGAGCGGACCTGCGTCATTCGTATTCAGCAAGGTACCGCTTTGCACGCCGTAGTTGCTCATGTTGAAGACGTTGTACATGGCCACACCCGGGTTCAGGCTCATCCCGCGGCGCAGGAAACCAAGCTTGATCGGATAGTGCGCGTTGAAGTCGAAGCTGCGGAACATCGGGTTGCTCATCGGGTGGTTCTCCGGCTGGAGAGCAATCGCTTGCTGAACACCGTTCAGCTGGATCATCTCCGACTGGGTGAACAGGCCCGCACTCACCAGAGCCGCACCAGCAGGAGTCAACGTGCCGGCATGGGTTGAGTTGTAGCTGTTGATCAGCTGGTTCAGACCCGCACCCTTGATCTGGTGCATGTAAGCACCAGGGTTCGTGCCCGGAATCAGATCAGCCGTAGTACCGTCACCGTTCACGTCCGTCTGGAAGATCTGCCCCGTGCTGCCCGACGTGGCATCCAGCGTCAGCGAGGTGGCAGGAGCGGAGAAGAAGTGACCGATGAAGCCGACCTGCAGCCCGTACTTCATGCCCAGGTTGCCGCCGAAGCTCAGCTCGTTGGTGTGATCCAGCGGGCTGCGACCCATGCTGCCGTTCGGATCGTCGTTGTTGAACGGACGCGCTCCGCCGAAGAACTGGTCAGCAGGATTGGTGCCCGAGGTTGAAGTTACAATCCGCGACAGGCTGTACGAGATCTGTACATTGCTGCTCTCGATGCCCGGCATCGGGTGCGCCTTGTCTTCCTGCAGAACGACCTGTAGGGCATCGTAGCCGGAACGGCCCTGCGGCAGGATGAACAAACCTTCGCCGACGTTCGCATTCGTACCTGCAAATGCTGCACCCGTCGCAATGGTATAGCCGGAAGCCGAAGCTGACTGGCCGCCAAGATACACCGCGCCGCTGTCCAAGCCGTGCTGTGCAAAGCTCTGGATCGTTGCACCATTCTGAATGGCGCAATCGATCGCAGCCGCGGTTGCCGCCTGCGGGCAGGTGGGGTAACCAGCATATTGTGTCTGTGCATTAGGCGCCAGCGTGGCGAGAATTGCATTTTTTGCTGCAGTGGGGTTGAGCGTGCGTGCGGCACCGTCGTGGTTGACGTCGATCGAAAGCGGAGTCTTGATCGTTGAGTTGTGAACATAGTCAACGCTCAGAATGACGCCACGTGTGAACTCGTGCTGGATACCGCCGTTGAATTGAATGGAATACGGAGCCAGATAAGGTGCCGCATAGATGTTGTTTGCAAAGAGGCCGCCACCGGTACCGATGTAGCTGCTGTTCGGTGTGAGCGCATTCTTCACCTTGGCCTGGTAAGCGGCCTTGATCGCATTTAGCTCAGGCGCGGCGTGATAGATGGACTCCGCCAGAATCGTGGCCACGGGCGTGCCGTCTGGCGCGCTGGTAACAGTCCCAAAACCCGGGAGCTGAATGCTGGTCGCGCCTGCGTTCGCAACGCCGTATGCAAAGTATGGCCCATTCGCCTGAATTTCTGGCGTGCGTGCGTTGCCGGTATTGTTGAAGACGTCGCTCTCGTAGTAGATACCGATGCCGCCACGGACCGAGGTCTTGTGGTTGCCAGGGCTGAAGACAAAGCCCAGCTGAGGTCCGAAGTCGCCGTAAGGCTGGTGTGTCGCCTTGCCGAGACCCTGCTGATACTGGTCAAACAGTGGCGTATTGCCCGTGCAACCCGTGAACTGCAGTGAGGTAGCCAGCGTGGAGCAGAGGGGCGTGGGAAGATCCTGGTTGGCGCGGTCGGTATCTACGCTCCAGCGCAGGCCAGCCGTCATCGTGAAGTAGGGAGCAATCTTCCAGGTATCGCCAATATAGCCGGCAAATCGCCAGCTGAAGTCACCGCCTCCAGGCAGACCGAAGCCCGGGCGCTCGGAGAAGTAACCGTTCCCATTGCCGATCACGTACTGAGCAGCCTGATAGCCTCTTACGGGGTCGTTGGGGCAAGGTGCGGCTCCTACCACGTCCGCACAGGGAACCTGATTGCTTGCAGTGGCCGAGAGTGCTGTATACAGGGACGGACCATAGAAGTCCGCAAAGCCACCATTCAGCAGGCGATTCATCTCGCCGCCAAACTTGATGCTGTGCGAACCGCGTGTGTACGTACCGTCATAGCGCAACTGCTTGTCCGACTGGAATGTGCCCTGCGGAGCCAGGAAGTTGGGGCCGGCGTTCAAATCGCCCGCCAACGTGATCTGGTTGTTGGGGCCGGTCGAGGGGTTGTAGATAGAGCTACCCAACCCTGCCGTGCCATCCACCAGCAGGTTATGGAACTTCTCGTAGCCAAACCGCACAGAGTGCGTGAAGCGACCCGAGTCCATATCTACGCCGCCGACAATGGCGGGTACGTTGTCGCGGTTCTGGTAAACCTGGTACGGACCGTAGCCGAACGTCGCATCGTCAGAGTTCACGCTGTACGTGCCGCGGACAAACATGCGGATATTGTGCGGGGCGTTATAGTCCAAACGCGCCGTTGAGTAGGTGTCGTGGAACGGTGCCGGCGTGTAGGGGAACTGCGTCTCGATTGCCTGGAAGAGAGGATTTGCGCCTGCGGCGACATCGTCTTCCGACTGCTTGATGCGCTCAAGGCCGCCAAAGAAGAACAGCTTGTCCTTGATGATCGGACCGCCCACGTAGCCACCAAACTGGTTGCGCTGGAACGGAGCCTGCAACGCCTGAACCGCCGCGAAACCCGTGCGGTAGTCCTGGAAGTTGTAGAACGCGTTTCCGTGAAACTGGTTGGTACCGGAGTTGGTCACCATCAGCACCTGGCCGGTCGAAGTTACCGAACCGGACACGTCCTGCGTCGAACGGTTCAACTGAAGCTCCCCAACAGCCCCGGTGGGCACGTTGAAGATCGTGGTGCCGACGGTCTCATCGGTAATGTCCTGACCATCGAGGATGATACGCGTCGTACGACCACCGATGCCGCTCACAGAGATGGCGGAGTAGCCGGCCTTGGTCGGATCAAAGCTCATACCCGACTGCAGAATCACGCCCGGCTGAACCTGCGCGGCATCCAGAATGTTGCGGCCGTTGATCGGCAGCGTCTGGATCTGCTCCTTGGATAGCACGCCCGAGACACCGATCTGGTCGGTGTTGATTTGAATCTGTCCGGCGTCAACCTCGACGGTCTCCGTCTGAGCGCCCAGCGTCAGCTTCTCCGTACCCGGAGTCACGGTGCCCGTCTTGATGACCGTCTTCACCACTTCGCGCTCGAAGTTCGGCGCAGTGATCGACAACGTATAGCTGCCAGGAATGAGCGGGCCAATCGTGTAGTAGCCCTTCGAATCGGTCACAGCCGTCGACGTCGAACCGGTATCCGGGCTCGTCATCGTGACGGTGGCACCCGGGATGCTGGCACCCGTCGGGTCGGTGATTGTGCCTTGAATCGCACCACCGTTCGTCGACACGGCCTGACCCAGCAGCGCGCTCGCGCACAGGGTAAACAGGAGGAAGGTAAAGAGTTTCTTCATAAGCGGGGCAATTCTCCTAGAGAGCTTGGGAGTGCGGGGTTTTAGCGCTACGATTCAAGGTGAGCAGGTTGCGTGCCAAAGTGTCAGATTGCAGGAATGACTCGGTTTATCTCGTTCAACGTATTACAGGATTCGCCTAATATATAAAAATACGTAGAAAATATCTGCGAATGTGCAGAATATGGTTCCTGGGAGCTGCCACCGCTATGAACCTTCTCCTCACAACCGTGGGGCATCGCAAGAATGTCCCTTCTGAAGCCGCCGGAGCCCTTTTGCTCTCCTACATCGCGCGCTCAGCACGCTACGCCCCGACAACTCACCGCGCCTTCCCCTCGGAGGCGGACCTCCTCCGTTTCCTCCAGGAATCCGCCACACGTACTCGCCCGTACCTACTGCTCACCGACTCCACCGGCGAGCAGATCTCTTCCCCGGAGCTCGCCGCCGTCGTCACCGGCCTCTTCGACCGAGGCATCCAGACCCTCGTCCTGGCCATTGGCCCAGCCGACGGGTGGTCGCCCGCCGCCCGCCAGCGCGCCGACAAGACCATCGCCTTTGGCCGCATAACGCTACCCCATGAGCTCGCCGCCGTCGTCGCCGCCGAGCAGCTCTACCGCGCCCTCACCATCCGCGCCGGCCACCCCTATCACTCCGGCCACTGACTTCTTCCAGTAAGAGCCGCTTTCATCGCATCCAGCCTAACTCCTGCCTCACCCCTGCTTTCCACGCCGCTGCACCTACGCTTGCTCTATATCTATATATATGTCCGATGTATCCCGGCTCGACTCTCCCGCACCTGACTCCCGTCACGGCCTCATCCTCATCAACACCGGCCCCGGCAAAGGCAAGACGACCGCCGCGCTCGGCACCGCTTTCCGCGCCGCCGGCAACGGGATGCGCGTGCTCGTACTGCAGTTTCTCAAGGGCTCTTGGCACTACGGCGAGCTCGACTCCGCCCAGGCGCTCTCCACGGCCGAAGGCTTCACCTACGTCATGCGCCAGATGGGTCGCGGCTTCGTGAAGGTGGGCGGCGCCGAGGCCGACCCCGAAGATCTCCGCATGGTCGCCGCCGCCTGGGACGAGGCCGCCGCCGCCATCTTCTCCGGCGACTGGGACCTCATCGTCCTCGACGAGATCAACTACGCCATCGGCTACAAGATGCTGGACCCCGAGGTGGTCGCCGACGTTCTTCGCCGCAAGCCCGAGATGCTGCACGTCATCCTGACCGGCCGCAACGCCCACCCCACCCTCATCGAAATGGCCGACACCGTAACCGAGATGAAAGAGGTCAAGCACGCCTACACCAAAGGCATCCTGGCGCAGCGCGGCATCGAATACTGATTCAGGGGCCGCAGTAACAGGCCGGTGACAAGCAAGGAGAGGCACCCCGAAGGGTGCCTCTCCTTGTTTGTTTTGCGCAGTGGACTAGAAGACGATCTTGGCCCACAGGTTGACGACCCGGTTGGTAGCCATACGGGTCACCGTCAGGAATCCGTTCTGTGCGTCCAGAACACTCGTATCACCGACTGTGCCGTCGTTGTGGTTGAACACATCCTGAGCCTCGGCTCGCAGGATAATGGTGCCCTGCGAGAAGTGCAGGTAGGACATGCCGATGCCCTTCTCGACTGCCATGTTCCAGGTGGTGATGCCGGGCAACTGGTAGCTGTTGCGCCCGATCTCCTGATGCAGGTACGAGTTGTCGGGGAAGTATGGCACGAGGAAGTGAACCTGAGTCGGATCCACCTGGACCAGCGCATTCGCGGAGTTGAACTGGCCCATATCGTAGTAGGTACCGGCGGTGGCCCCGAGATAGGTTCCGTCAATGCCGACCGATTGTGGCGAGGCGCTCTTATTGACCACGATCGGGCGATCATTGGCTGAGCTGCCGTCTCCGTTCAAGTCCAGGCCGTTCGTGTTGAACGTAGAGTAGCCGCCGCTCTGCAGTTGCGTAACACCAGAGAGCGTCCAGTGGCGCGTGAACAGACCGTACACGCCATCGACCAGCTTCGAGTCCGAGTGCAGACCCGCCGGAGACCAGACATACGCCATAGAGAAGTACTGGCGATGATCGTACGCCGAGGGTCCCCAGTCCTGACCACGTCCACCCGGGGCAAGATTGGCAGAGTAGGACGTTGGCGACGAGCCTGCGATCGTGAAGATCTCCGATCCGTCATCGAGGTCCTTGCCGAAGGTGTAGTTGGCCTTCACCAGGAATCCGCGCGTGAAGTTGTGCGTGAACGCAACTTCGGCGGCGTTGTAGTCGGAGTCGGCGTAGTTGCCACGCGTATTGATGGCACCACGGGTGGGCACCAGACGCTGACCGGTCAGCCCGCTGAAGTAGTTGAATTGCTGGTTGGCGAATTCCTTCTCGCCGCGAACTCCCAGATAGCGGATCGACAGAACATTCTGGCCGGGAAGCTCGCGCTCCACACCCAGGTTCCACTGATAGGTGATGGGGTTTACCAGATTGGTATCTTCGCTCTCAACAGAGGACTGCGGATTCAGAACCTTCGGAATCGTCGGGATCAGGCCCGACGCGTTCCCAAGACCGTTACCCGTCGTTTGGATGAGTGTGCCTGCAACCGCGTTTGGCGAGCTCTGGGCCGAGTTCACGAGGATGTTGGAGAACGTGCTGTCGTAGAAGATACCGAAGCCCGCGCGGTACGACCACTTGCCATCACCCAGAAAGCCGCCGAAGTGTGGCGAGTAGGCCAGGCCGATGCGCGGCGAGATGTCGTGGTAGTCGTTCTTGATCGGGAGCACCGTGTTGATCGGCGCATAGGGATTATGCCCGTCCACGCCGGGAAACGGCAGGCTGTTTTCAGGGTTCGACAGGTAGTCATACCGCAGACCCAGGTTCAGCGTCAGGTCAGACGTCGCCTTCCAGTCGTCCTCGACAAACACGCCGCTGCGGTACCCATGCGAGTCCGCACGTGTCAGGCCGTAGGTGATCGTCGCCGTGCCCGAAGGTCCAAGCTGGTTCTGCAGGAAGTTACCCAGCGCAGAGATGCCGGAACCACCCTTATTGAAGCTCAGCGTTCCCAATGCGTTCTGCGATACCAGGTCAATCTCGATCAGGCGACCAATGTCGGTGCCCATGCTGATGGACTGCCGACCCTTCGTCCAACGTACGGTGTCCTGAAACTGGTAGAGGTCTTCTTTGCGACCTTGCGGGAAGTTCTGGTTCGGACCCAGCGCGGGAAACGACTCCGATCCGGCCGTCGTCGCTCCCGTCGTGCTCCCGAAGCTGTAGGTAGGCAGGAAGTTGAGAGGATTGGCCAAGGTGGCCGCTGTCGGAGCGAACGTGAACGCCAGCCGCGCCTCCGACACCCGGAACTCGTTCTCCAGGTTCTGCGTGAAGATGTGCGACCACATTCCTTCACCCAGCTCCGTCGGACCGCCGTACTGGGTATCAAACCCAGCCAGCGCATTTCCGTTGTTGAAGAAGTCGGGGCTCAGCGAGTTGCGGTCGTGCAGGTAGCGGAATGTGATGCGGTCCTTCTCCCACGGCGTGTAATCCACTCGGTACATCCACTGCGTGTCAGGATTGCTCTGCGGCTGGTTCGGTCGCTCGTAGCCCTGGAAGGTGATGACGCAGCCCGTGGTCGGGCAGTTCGAACCGGAAGGGTCGCCAACATTCTGAGTAATCGGGCTGCCTGCCGAGCCATAGTTATAGTCCGTAGTGAGATACGAGCCGTTGCTGAGGTACTTGTCCAGCAACTGAACCTGAGTCGCCGCCGGCCCGGTGATTGCATTCAACGCCGCATAGCCTGCAGTGTCGGGCAGCAGGTTTACGCCGGCCTGCTCCTGGCCGTAAAGACGCTGAATCGCCAGGCCGCCGAACGCGAACAATTTGTTCTTGAAGATCGGTCCGCCAGCCGTGAAGCCATACGTGTGCTGATCAAAGCGCGCCTTCTGATAGGGAGAACCGCGGAAGCCGCCCGGCACCGAGTTCAAACCGGAGCCGGAGTAGCGCTCGAACGCGCCACCGTGATAGTCATTCGTGCCCTGCTTCGTCACCATGTTCACGATGCCGCCGCCCGCGCGGCCGTACTCGGCTGAAGCCGAGTTCGTAATCACGTCGACCTGGTCGAAGATGTCAGGAATGATCGGCTGGAACGCCTGGCCGGCGATGCTGACATCGTTGATCTCCTGGCCGTCCATCAGAAAGTTGTTGTCGCGGGGACGGGCTCCATCCACCTGAATATCGATACCGTTGGAGTAGCCACCCTGCGCGACCGTCTGCACACCGGGTACCGTCGTCGTCAGCTCAACCGGATTCAGCGAGAAGATTGGAATCTTCGTCAGCTCCTGCGTGCTCACCACACCGGTCAGAGTTCCATTGTCGGTGTTGATCGTCGACTGGGTCGCCTCCACCGTGACCTCTGTCGCCGCTCCACCAATGCTCAGCGTCACATCGTACGACGTGACCTGCGAAGCCGACACGTTCAACTTCTTCGCCTCAAACTTGGTGAAGCCCGCATCCGTGACGTCGATCGTGTACGGACCGGGGGGCAGCGCCTCCACACGATAGGCACCATCGCTGCCGGTGGTCAATGTCCGCGTGTAGCCCGTGGCCTCATTGGTCACGGTAACGCTGGCCTTCGGAATCACCGCGCCTGATTTATCGCGCGCAACACCGGTTAGCGTTCCTTGACTGGTCTGCGCCTGTACAACGGAACCGGCCAGAACCAGCAGCGCTGAGCTCAACACAATACGAAAGCGATTCATCTTTCCTCCAGGGGCCCTGCGGCCTTCATGCCTCACCCAACCATCAGAAACAAACGACTCTCCCGCCTACCCGCCCAATACAGCTTGATCGAGCAGGTTCGCAAACAGGCACTCGCCCTTCGCAGACATGGATAGCGTGAACTCTTGACTACAACCTCGGCAGCAATTCGTTTGCCAAACGACCTACAGTGATTTGTTGATGAATTATTGTCAGTTTGTCACAAATCACCCTCTCCGAGCGTAGCGATTTGCCGCCTTCGTCTTCTTTTTCATAGGACAACGACTTGGCGCTACAAGTTTTCAGCGAGCTGACAATCCTCGCCTTCTGATTTCCATAGTTTCTCGGCCAGCCGCTCACCTGGCGAGGCTGTCTGCCGTGCGTCGCTCCTTTGCCATGTCATCCTGTTAGTGGCATGTCCGCCCTCGACACCATCGTCGCCGTCTCTACCCCGCCCGGCCGCGGCGGCATCGGCATCGTCCGGCTCTCCGGGCCCGAGGCCCTCACGCTCGCCCCGCAGCTGCTGCATCTCCACCACTCGCTCGCCGCCCCGGAAGCCCACGCCCGCGCCCACTTCGCCCGCGTCCGTGATCCAGAAGTGCCCGCCGACCCCGCCCGCGCCCTCGACGACTGCCTCGTCACCGCCTTCCACGCCCCGCGCAGCTACACCGCCGACGACCTCGTCGAGATCGCCACCCACGGCTCGCCCGTCATCCTCGACGCGCTGCTGCGCCACGCTCTGGCTGTCGGCGACCGCCTCAACCTCGCCGTCCGCCTCGCCGGCCCTGGCGAGTTCACCCAGCGCGCCTTCCTCGCCGGCCGCCTC
>JAJZFE010000085.1 GCA_021798655.1 Acidobacteriota bacterium
AGATGACAACCACAATACGTCTTCCAGACTTGATCCGAGACATCTCAGCGCGGTTGCCTGTTGTCGTCCAGAGGGGTGGTGGGTCGAGCTGCGGGGGCTCTCCGCCGGGGCCGCAAACGGTGCGGCCTGCGGTCGAGAGGATGACTGTATGGCAACGCGGAAACCGCTGCAGCGCAGCGGGCCGGGGTCGGTCGCCGGCGGCGACATGTTGTATACAATCCCGTGATTGTATAGTGCTGCTGCTCCGATCTATTGTATGCAATCCAGGTAGATGTCAATGAATACGATATTTTTATGCGCCAGATATGGATACATGGAGCATGGCTTGACATCAAGCACGGTCGCATGTATAAGGACACAACGCACTCAAATTTATCGAACCATTCACATTGACTCATCTGCACCGTAACAGGCGTTCTCATTGCCCTGAGGAGGGGACCATGACCATCCTGAAGTTCTGCAGGTCTATCGTTGTAGGGGTCGCGTTGGCGGCGGCTGTGTGTGCGGGACGAGCCCAGTCGGGCCAGGCTGACGTGCAGGGCATCGTCTCCGACACGTCAGGGCTGGCGGTTGCGGGAGCGCAGGTGGTGCTGACGAACACGGACAGCGGCGACAAGCGCATTGTGACGACGGCGGGCGACGGTCGCTACAGTATTCCGACGGTGGCACCGGGGCACTACTCGATTATGGTGACGGCGGCCACGTTTTCGCCGGAGACCGTGACCGGCTTGACGATCCAGCTGGACAACCACATCAATCAGAGTGTGACGCTGAAGGTGGGCAGCGCCAACGATGTGGTGGAGGTGGCCGGTACGGTGCCAGCGGTGGATACCTCTGCCTATGACGTGGGTGGCGTGGTGGAGCAGGCGCAGATTGAAGATCTGCCCATCCAGAACCGGCAATACCTGGCTCTGGCGTTGCTGACTCCGGGCACGACGCAGGCCGGTTCGCGGAGTTTCTATTCGAACGTGCAGTCCGGCGGAGGCGCGTACTTCTTTGCGAACGGCTTCTACTGGGACGGCGTATCGAATCAGCAGACCGAGGAGGGCGATCCGCGGCAGAACATTCCTGAGGACTCCGTGGCGGAGTTCAAGACCTATACCGCGTCGATGCCTGCGGAGCTGGGCTGGGCGATGGGTGGATTTACAACGCTGGTCACCAAGAGCGGAACAAACAAGATTCACGGCGATGTGTTTGAGTACTACCGGAACACGGGGCTGACGGCGGATAACCAGTTCACGCAGGCGACGGAGTTGTCGCAGCACACGGGCTCTCCGACGTATAACCGGAACCAGTTTGGTGGTTCTGTCGGGGGGCCGATTTTCAGAAATCGTACGCATTATTTTGGCGCGTATGAGCGGACGCAGGCGACGACTTCATACACGCTGTATGAGCCGGCAGGCAGCGCCGCGGCGACGGACTACGCTGCGCTGCTGGGCACGTTTCAGACACCGAGTCATGACCAGCTGACGGTGGTTCGTGTGGACCACGACCTGAAGCCGAACCAGCAGATCTTCTTTCGCGTGGCATTTGAGGAGCAGCTATCGACGGCGAACGGGTGCGGCGGTACGAGCACACTGTATTGCTACGACGGGCAGTTTCCGCGCAAGGCGTACGTGGCGGGTCACACGTGGGAGCCGACGGCACGGATTGTGAATGAGGCTCGATTTCAATATGCGTATATCTCGTATGAGCTTGGGCCGTTCAACACGCCACTTCCGAAGAAGCCGACAGACCTGATTGACCCGAATTACAGCAAGAACATCACGCTGGGCTTTACGTTTCCAAGCTTCAGCTACGGGCACAATTATGCGGCGGTCGGCGTGGAGTCGCGCTGGCAGTTGAATGACACGCTGACGATTCAGCGGGGCGCGCACTCGATCAAGCTGGGAGCGGATGTGAGTTACGTGCCGTATGTGGACGCGTCCGCGAGCAACCTGAACGGGACCTATTCGTTCAACAACGATCAGGTGTTTGATGCTACGGCGACGACGGAAGCGAACCTGAGCAATCCTCATTCCTTCACGCAGAACGCGGTGGCACTGCTGTATTATCTGCCTTCGACACAGCAGGCATACTTTCTGGAGGACAGTTGGAAGGTGCGTCCGAACGTGACGTTCAACGCGGGCGTGCGGTATGAGCTTCAGCGTGGAGCGCCGTTTCTGGACACGTATACGCCCAATCCGGCCAAGCCGACGATTCCCGGAGAAGGCAATCCGCACACACGCGGCGACTGGAACAATGTAAGCCCGAGGCTGGGCGTGTCGTGGGATCCGTTCCATCAACAGAAGGACGTGATTCGTGCCGGGTATGGCATGTTCTACAACTTCATCCAGACGGAGCTGAGCGAGGCGGAGAAGCTGAACTTTGTGGCCTGCCCCATCTCGCTGACGAGTGGAAGTCCGGCAGGCTACAACGTGCCGTATCCGAACCCATACAACGGGCTGAGTGTGAGCAACTACTGTTCGACTGCGCCTCCGAATGTGACCATCCTCTCGCCGACGCTGGTGAACCCGTATATGCACCAGTTCTCGCTGGGGTACAGTCGTCAACTGGGCACGGACCTGTCTTTGTCCGTGGACGGCGTCTTTGACCACGGCCTGCGCGACTACAAGGTATACGACCTCAATCTGCCTGCGAACTACCCGACGAATGCGACGCGCCCCGATACGCAGCTGAACCAGGTGCTTCAACATGCCTCGACGGGTGTGACGCTGTACAAGGGTTTTTATGTGAAGCTGAACAAGGCGTACAGCCATCGTTACATGTATACGGCTTCGTACACGCTGGCGTCGGTGCAGGACAACGCGTACCACGCGGCGCCGGTGGACTATAACAATCCGCAGAACGACTATGGTCCGGCGGCAATCGACCAGCGGAGTGCGCTGGTACTGAGCGGTTCGGTCATGCTGCCGGGCAAGATCATGTTGGGCGGTATCTTTCAATACCGTACCCCGCAGCCATTCAGTGTGACAACGTCGACGTTTATCCCAGGCGTGTTTACGAATCCAAACCCGGATGGCACGGCGCAGTATGTGCCCGGTACGACACGCGACCAGGGCAACCGCAACCTGAGCTTCGCGGCCTTGAACACGTATCGACAGCAGCTGGACCAGAATGTGGCGACGTATGCAAATGCGTGTGCCGCCGCGGGTGCCACGCCGGGTGTTGGTTCGTGTCTTTCGACTAATCTGAGCAGCGGCTCGGTGACGTCGACGCGCTACAAGGACTTCGACATTCGCGTGTCCAAGTATTTCTTCCAGCATGACCAGCGACGTTTGGAGATTATTGGCCAGGCGTTCAACGTGTTCGGTACGGAAAACTACACTGCGATTGTGACCAACCCGACGTTGAACAGCTTTGGTACGCCGTCGCAGGCGGGCACGGTGCAGATCGGCGAATTAGCTGCGAAGTTCACGTTCTAAAGCATGTGCAGATGGGGAGTCGTGCGGCTGCGGCTCTCCACTGTTGTCACCGTATCGAGAGGAACAACGTATGCGATTTCGCATGAGGGTGTTGGGAGTTGGGGCGGTGCTGGCGGTCGTAGCCGTGAGCGCGTTCGGCCAGAGTGGCGATGAAGGCAAGCTGGCGGCGTATCAGAAGACGTTGCCGGCGACAGCAGCTCCGCCGTATGACGAAGCGCGGCGCGAGATGCTGGTGGGCGATGCGGTGAGCTGCGCCGACCGCCCGGAAGAGAGCCCGTCCAACCGGAACAACTATCTGTGGCAGTACGAGAAGGCTCCGCAGTTGCTGGAGGCGTATGACAGGAACCGCGCATTTTTTGGCTGTGGAAGCTGGCACGAAGCGGCGGCTGCGACGTGGATGCTGATGTCGATGTTGCGGCAGGACCCGAAGATTGCGGTGGCTTCGGACATCAAAGACATCGCGACGACGCACTTCAAGAAGCCGAACATGGACGGCGAGTATGCGTACTTCACTGCGCCGGCGCCACCGGGAGCGGGCGGGCTTGGCGGATACAACTTCGAGATGCCGTATGGCTATGCGTGGCTGCTGAAGCTGTATGGAGAGACGAAGGGGTACAACAACGCCGACGGCAAGAAGATGGCCACGGCGCTGATGCCCTTGGCCAAGTGGATGTCGGAGAAGTATGTGTTTTACCTGTATAACCTGAAGTTTCCGTACCGGACGGGTGTCGAGACGAATACGGCGTGGTCGATGAGTCTGGCGCTGGACGGGGCAAACCTGTCCGAGGACACGACCCTGCAAACAGCGATTCATGCCAACGCGCTGCGGTTGTTTGAGCAGGACAGGAACTGCCCTACGGAGTTGGAGCCGCAGAATACCGATCTGGTGTCGTCCTGCTTGACGGAGGCGGCGCTGATGGGTCGCGTGATGGCGCAGGCAGCGTATGTGAAGTGGCTTGACGGATTTTTGCCGTCGGTGGATTCAGAGGCGTTTCAGGTGTACGCGAAGGATGTGGACATCAGTCACATGAACGCGAGTGGCCCGGACGCCCAGGTGCAGAGGGACGCGGCGGCGCACAAGATTGCGTTGAGCTTTCAACGCGCGTCGCAGTTGTTGACCATTGCCGATGCGCTACCGAAGGATGATTTGCGGGTGCCGGTGTACCGTCAGCTGGCGTCGATCAACGCACAGCATGGCTATGCGAAGTTCGGCGGCGCGGGGTCCGAGGGCCAGGACCTTTTGCCGGCGTTCGCGCTCCTGTATGAGAACGCTGCGAAGGGGCCGGCGCCGCTGGCTCCGGAGAAGCCGAAGCCGGGCGATTCGGCAGAAGAGGCGGGGAAATGACGATGCGGATTGTAACTTCTGTATTGATGGTGGCGATGGTCAACGCGCCGATCGGCATTTCGGCGGCGTCTGCACAGAGCAGCGATGCGACGGCTTTGCAGGCGTATGTGAAGACGCTTCCGGATGTGAAACCGCCCGCGTATGACGAGGTGCAACGGTTGGCGCTGGCGGCGAATCCGCTGGGCTGCGAAGACCATCCGCACGCGCCTGGACCTGGTGGCGTGGGGCCTGGTCCGGCGAAGCAGCCGTACCTGTGGGAGCGAGAGGGCAAACCGCAGATCCTTGAGGACTATGAGCACCATCGCACCTTCTACGGGTGTCTGGACTGGCACTCGGGTGTGAACTCGACGTGGATGATGGTGTCGTTGATGAAGTCCGATCCGACGATCTCTCTGGCTCCGGCGATCCGCAACGAGTTGAACCGTCATTTTCAGAAGTCAAATATCGACGGCGAGCTGGAGTTCTTCAAGCATCTTGAAGGGCAAGGCGCGGATTTCGAAAAGCCGTATGGCTACACATGGCTGCTGAAGCTCTATGGCGAGACGAAGACGTGGGATGATCCCGACGGCAAGCGGGTCGCAACTGTGCTTGAGCCACTGGCAAAGTGGATGGCCGATCAGTACGTGCTGTATCTGCAGAGCCTGGACTATCCGGTGCGTGTAGGCCTGCATCCGAACACTGCGCTGACGATGGGCTTTGCGCTGGACTACGCGAGCCAGACGCACGATGCAGCGGTGACGAAGGCGATCCATGACACAGCGGTGCGGCTCTTCGGCGGCGACAAGCACTGTGCCACGAACATGGAGCCGGTGTTTGGAGACTTCACATCGCCGTGCCTGGCGGAGGCGGCGATCATGGGCAGGGTGCTGGACAGGGATGCCTATGCGAAGTGGCTCGACACGTTTGTACCATCCGCGAACTCCGATCTATTTTCCGTGTACAGCAAAGAGATCGATGCCGTGCACGGGAACAACCGCGATACCACGGGGACCGATGAAGAGGGTCTGCCGAATGCACACCTGATCGGGCTGAACTATCAGCGCGCGACGGACCTGCTGTGGATGGCGGGAGGATTGCCGACCAGCGATCCCCGCGTGGCGGTGTATCGCAAATTGGCGGATATCAACGCAAAGCAGGGATTCGACAAGATTGGAGCTGCGGGTTACCTGGGCACGCATTGGCTGGCGACGTATGCACTGATGTACGAGAACGAAAACAGCGCTACGGTAGCCGCCGCGAAATGAACGCGGAGTGGTTGCGGCAAAGAATGATTGCGATCAAGGGAAACGAGGCGACGGTGCGTCTTCGGTGCAGACGGATGAAATCGATGTTGGCGTGGGGATCGCTTGACCGCGACAAGAACCCTGCTATATATCAGAGTAGATTTTGCGCGACCTTTCATGTTGGATGTCGCAATAGACTTGTACGTCGGAACATCACAATGACCGAAGCGCAACGCGTTTACAGAGAACTCAAGCAGGATGTAGTGACGTGCAGGCTGGCGCCGGGGCTTTCGATCTCCGAGCTTGAGATGTGCACGCGCTATGGGGCCAGCCGCACGCCGGTGCGTGAGGCGTGTCGGCGGCTGACGGAAGAGTCACTGATGCAGATGGTGCCGTTTCGGGGCTACAGCATTACACCGCTGACGATTGAGGAGTATCGCAACCTTCACGAGCTGCAGACAATTGTGGAGCCCGTGGTGGCAGGACTGGCAGCGGAGCGAGCTACGCCGGAGCAGCTGAAAGAGATTGAAGGCTGGGCGACGTACGAGTACAACGTGGGTCAGAAGAACAGCTACTACACATTCCTGGAGTGGAATCGGAACTTTCATATCAGCATTGCAGCAGCGAGCCGGAACAAGTCGCTGCTGGAGATTGTGACGAACGCGCAGACGCGGCTGATGCGGTACTACTACCTGGTTATCATCATGGACAGCTATGGTCCGCAACTGGTGTCGGAGCATCGCGAGATGGTGTGGGCGCTGCGGGCGGGCAATGCCACGCTGGCACGCGAGCGAGCGAACGAGCATCTCGAAGCCACGGTGCAGCGCAGCATGAAGGTGAGTCTGCCGTCGATGGCGATGCCGGTGTACGACGGTACCGAGCCCGAGGCCGAAGAGTGGTTGTGGAGACCGGGCGTGCCGGTATCAAGAGCCGCCGCAAAAGGGGGAGGTCGTCGGCGTGCCAAGAAGCCGGCGATCGCAGAGGCGTCCTACGCGACGAAGCAAAAGTAGCGGAAACAGTGGAAGGCATCGGTTCGCGGTCACATGCGCATAGCAATTGATACAGGCGGCACGTTTACGGACATCGTGTATCTGCACGAGGGCAAGCTCGCGGTCCTGAAGGTGTTTTCGACGCCATCGGATCCAGGCAACGCCGTGATGGAAGGGTTGGCGACGTTGCGGATCGATGCCGGTCCGGCAGACGCGCTGGTGGTGCGCCACGGAACGACGGTAGCGACGAACGCAATGTTAGAGCGCAAGGGCGCTCGCGTGGCGTTTGTGACGACGAAGGGATTTGAGGACACGATTGCGATCGGGCGGCAGGCGCGCCCGAAGCTCTATGACTGGTTTCAGCCAGTGCCGGAGTGCCTGGTGCCGGTGGGGCTGCGGTTCGGTGTGATGGAGAGAGTGGGATCGAACGGTGAGGTCCTGCGAGAGGTGGACGCAGAGGACCTGAAGCGGGTCTGCGCGGCGATTGCAGCGAGCGGGGTGGAGGCGGTTGCGGTGTCGCTGCTGTTCTCCTTTGCGAACACGAAGAATGAGTCGCGTATCGCAGGCGCATTGCAGGCGCTGGGCTTGCCGCTGTCGGTATCGCATCGGATTCTGCCGGAATTTCGCGAGTATGAACGAGCGTCGACGGTGGTGGCGAATGCGTATGTGGCTCCGAAGGTGGGGTCGTACATCACGACGTTGGCGGAGCGCGTTGCGCGGGAGTATGCGGGAGGCCGGCTGGAAGTGATGCAGTCGTCGGGTGGAATCATCTCCGCGCGGATCGCGGCGGCGGAGCCTGTGCGGACGATGCTGTCAGGACCTGCAGGCGGCGTGATTGGTGCGTATAAGCTGGCGTTGCTGGCGGGATTTGAGCGCATCATCGGGTTTGATATGGGTGGGACGTCGACAGATGTGTGTCTGGTGGATGCGAGTGCCGGCGGGCCGCAGATCAGCAATGAGTGCATGATTACTGGCGTTCCGGTGGGAGTGCCGATGTTGGATATTCACACGGCGGGGGCGGGCGGTGGATCGATCGCGCAGTTCGATGCGGGTGGACTGTTGCATGTGGGGCCGGAGTCTGCGGGGTCAGACCCTGGGCCGATCTGCTTTGGTCGCGGCACACGTCCGACGGTGACGGACGCGAATCTGGTGCTGGGCCGCCTGGATACAAATCGATTTCTGGGCGGCTCTGTGAGCCTGGATCGCGAGCGCGCGGTGGAGTGGATGGAGAAGACGAAGGGCAGTCTGGAGTCGGTCGAGGCCTTTGCGACGGGGATTCTGCGGGTGATTGAGACGTCGATGGAGAAGGCGATCCGCGTGATCTCGGTAGAGCGTGGATATGACCCGCGCGAGTTTACGCTGGTGGCGTTTGGCGGCGGCGGACCGCTGCATGCGTGTGCCCTGGCACGGGCACTGCAGGTCCCGCGGGTACTGGTGCCGGCGCTGCCGGGGGCGCTGTCGGCGGTGGGGATTCTGCTGGCCGATACGGTGCGGGAGTACTCGCGCACGGTGATGAAGGCGAGCGACGCAGATCTGGAGGATGTGTTTGCCGCGATGGAAGCACAAGGCCATGCGGAGTTCGCTATGGACGGGCTGCAGGGCGTGGCGGTTCGCTCTGCCGATCTGCGCTATGCGGGGCAAGGCTATGAACTGAACCTGCCGTATGACGCACTGATGGTGGAGGCGTTTCATGTGTTGCACAAGCAGCGGTACGGATTTGCGAATGCAGAGCGTGCGGTGGAGATCGTGAATGTGCGCGTGCGTCTGGTGGCCGCTGCCGAGTCGTTCGAGCCGATGCGCGAGCGTGTCGTGGAGGGTGATGGCGCGGCTGCTCTGGCAGGCACTCGCGCGGTGTACTTTGACGGAGTCGAGCATGAGACGCGGTTGTATGAGCGCAGCCGACTGCGCGCGGGTGATGTGCTTGCGGGGCCGGCGATCGTGAGTGAGTACAGCTCCGCGACGATTCTTCCTCCCGGGGATGTGCTGCGCGTGGATGCGCTGGGAAATCTGGTGATTGAGGTGGCTTCATGATGGAGGCCGCGCAGAGTGCGATCGAACTGGCGATCTTTCAGAGCAGTATCCACTCGATTGCAGAGGAGATGGGGGCGGCGCTGCGGCGAACGTCGATCTCGCCGAACATCAAGGAGCGACGCGACTACTCGTGCGCGCTGTTTGACAGCGGACAACGGGTGATCGCGATGGGCGATCATATGCCCGTGCATCTGGGATCGATGCAGCTTTCGGTGGAGGCTGCGGTGGCCCGGTTGACGCTGCGGGATGGCGACATCGCTATCCTGAACGATCCGTACGCTGGTGGCACGCATCTGCCGGACATCACGCTGGTGTTGCCGATCTTTGTAGGCGGCGCAGCTACGCCGTCATTCTATGCTGCCGCGCGCGCGCACCACGCGGATGTCGGTGGGATGTTCGCAGGTTCAATGGGGCCTGCGCGGGAGATATGCCAGGAGGGTATTCGGATTCCTCCGGTACATCTGGTGCGCGAGGGCGTTATCAATGAGGCGGTGCTGAGTCTGATTCTGCACAATGTGCGCACGCCGGAGGAGCGCGAAGGCGATTTGGATGCACAGATCGGATCGTGCCGGGTTGGTGAGCGCCGGATGAAGGAGCTGGTGGCAAAGTATGGGCTGGCGAAGCTGAATACGCTGGCGGCAGAGCTGCTGACCTACTCTGAGCGGTTGATGCGAGCAGAGTTGCACACGCTACCCAAGGGAACGTATGCAGCGGAGGATTTTATGGACTCCGACGGCATCACCGACGAGCCGATTCGCATTGCTGTGGCCATCACTCTCGACCCGGAAGAAGGGTCGGCGAGCATCGATTTTGCGGGGACATCGCTGCAGGTTCTGGGTAGCATCAATGCTGTGTACGCGATCACGTATTCCGCGTGCTTCTATGTGTTTCGCTGCTTGTTGGGTGAGGATGCGCCGGCGACGGCCGGGCTGATGGGATCGATCCGGGTGATCGCAGCGGCGGGGTCGTTTGTGAACGCGCAGATGCCGGCGGCGGTGGCGGGCGGCAATGTGGAGGCGAGCCAGCGCATCGTCGATGTGTTGCTGCGTGCGCTGGCCAAGGCGGCGCCGCAGCGTGTGCCGGCGGCGAGCTATGGCACGATGAGCAATCTTACGATTGGCGGCCTGGATACAAGGATCGGTGAGCCGTTTACCTACTACGAGACAACGGCGGGCGGCATGGGTGCGCGACCTGGCTTGGATGGAATCCCGGGCATTCACTGCCACATGACAAACTCATTGAACACGCCTGTCGAGGCGCTGGAGTATGCGTATCCGTTTCGCGTTCGGTCGTATGGATACCGCAAGGGCTCGGGCGGTGAGGGCGAGTACGCCGGCGGCGATGGGCTGGTGCGCGAGATTGAACTGCTTGCCGATGCACAGGTGACGCTGCTGGCGGACCGTCGCAGATTTCAGCCCTACGGGCTGGCAGGCGGTGCGGGCGGTGCGGTGGGGTTGACGCTGCTGGAGCATACGGACGGGAGTGTTGAGGTGCTGCCGGGCAAGTGCAGCATCCATGCCAGGCGTGGCGACCTGGTGCACCTGGAGACTCCGGGGGGAGGCGGCTGGGGAGTGCCCAGGGCGCGCGGCGGGAAGAGTGACGCGCGATGACGCGCGAGGGGGTACCTGAGGTGAAGCCAGGCGTGTGGATTACCCAGCTGGATACGGAAGAGCGCGCGACGCTGCTGGGTACGTTCGCGGGGTGGATGCTGGACGGACTGGATGTGATGATCTACAGCTTTGTGCTGCCGAGTCTGATTGCGCTGTGGCACATCAGCAAAGGGCAGGCGGGGATGCTGGGCACGTCGGCGCTGCTGCTGTCGAGCGTGGGTGGCTGGGCGGCGGGGTTCGCGGCGGATCGCTACGGACGCGTGCGTGTGCTGCAGGTAACGATTCTGTGGTTCGCGGTGTTCACGTTTCTCAGCGGCTTTGCTCAGAACTTCGAACAGCTGCTGGTACTGCGCGGATTGCAGGGGCTCGGGTTTGGAGGAGAGTGGGCGGTGGGGTCGGTGCTGATCGGCGAGGTGATTCGGCCGCGCTTTCGTGGTCGTGCCGTGGGTACTGTGCAGAGCGGCTGGGCGCTGGGATGGGGCATTGCCGCTGTGAGCTATACAGTGTTCTTCGCGGTGCTGCCACAGGCGCTGGCATGGCGCGTGATGTTCTGGATCGGGTTGATTCCTGCGGCGCTTGCGGTGTATGTGCGGCGTCATGTGAAAGAGCCTCAGATCTACATCCAGAGCGTGCAGCCAACGTCCGCTGCCCCGGAACGCGGCGGTGCACTGCAGATATTTTCCAGGGGAAGGCTGCGGACGACACTGTTGGCGTCGCTGGTTGCACTGGGCGCACAGGGCGGCTACTACGCGATCAATACATGGCTGCCGCTGTATCTGAATGCACGCGGGCTTTCGGTGATGCATACCGGGATGTATCTGCTGGTGGTGATTGCCGGATCATTCACGGGGTATCTTGTGAGCGCATACCTGGCGGACAGGATTGGACGCAGGATTACACTCGTGCTGTTTGCGATGGGCGCTTTTGTCACGGTCTGTTGCTACAGCCTGTTTTTGATTGGCGATACGGCCACTCTACTGCTGGGGTTTCCTCTGGGATTTTTCCCATCGGGTTCCTTCAGTCCGATGGGCGCGTTTTTTACAGAGCTGTTTCCGACGTCGATGCGTGGGTCAGGGCAGGGGTTTTCGTACAACCTGGGGCGCGGCGTTGGAGCGCTGTTCCCCACGCTGGTGGGCTACTTCAGTGTGCGACTGAAGCTGGGGCAGGCGATTGCGTTGTTCGCTGTGTGCGCCTACGTGCTTATGATTGCCAGTGTGCTGCTGCTGCCTGAGACGCGGGATGTGGAGCTGGAGTAGTTGGGGTGGGTCTCAAGAATGGCGTCAGGTCTACGCAGGACACGCAGGCCGGAGCGTCAGGTGAGGATGATCTTGCGGGCGTTGCCGTCCGGGTCGTTCTCCATGCGGCACTCGTTGTCGAAGATCATTGGTGCGGTTGGTGTCCGGGTCGGTGGGCTGCCATGCGAGGCCGGGCTTGCCGGTAGCCGCAAATGCAGCCCAGGCCGCGGCCATCTTTCGTGCCAGCGCCTGCGCCTCGGGCGTATTGCCGGTTCCCTGCTCGCAGCGCTTCGTGTTATCGAAGCAGAACTGCAGGTCGGCGGTGTGCCATGCGCCGGGGCGGCCGTCGAACAGGGGCGTCTGCCAGGTGAAGTAGTAGGCATAGGCGGGGGCGGCGTGGAGGTCGTGCTTGAGTCCGCACATCTTGACGACGTTGTTGCGCATGAACAGGCCGTTGAGGCCGGGGCGGCCACTGCACATGTAGGAGAGCGTGGCGATCTGCTTGTAGATCGG
>JAJZFE010000182.1 GCA_021798655.1 Acidobacteriota bacterium
CGCCTCGGGCCTCACCTTCCTCACCGTGCTCTGCCTCTTCGTCTTTGGTGGTGAGGTGCTGCACGGCTTCTCGTTCGCTCTGGTGGTCGGCATCCTCATCGGCACGTACTCGTCCATCGCCGTGGCCGCGCCCATGCTGGTCGCCTATCAGGACTGGCGCGCCGCTCGCGGCAAGCAGGCCACGCTGCCCGCGGCACGCACACGTCGCTGACCACCGGCTGCAACCCCTCTGCAACGCCCCACAGCGGCCTCCGACATCCTCGGAGGCCGCTGTGTACCGTTCCGGCCACGCACCACCGCCGCCAGCGCGCTCCTGCGCCTCCTTGCGAACCTCCTCGCAACACAGATCAGGCCATCTCCCGCACCGCCGCCTGCACCGACTTCAGTGCAGCCCGCGTCGCTCCCCGCCACTGGTATAGACGGCTTTGCCCGCGCGCGCTTGACGAATCACGCATCGCTTCATGTAGGATGAGCGACAAGCCGCAACTCCCCCGGACGCCGCGTACGCCTCCTGCGATCTCATTCTCAGGAACAGGCACGGCGCTCGGCCCCGCAAAAACACGTCGGAACAGCACCACGTCTGCCTCCAACGCGCCTTGCCGGGAACATTCGGGAACCCTGCGGTGTCTAATGCCGGTAGCTATCCCCTCCAGGGGAATGCGCGGAACGAGGTTGCATATGTTTGAAGATTCCATGCTCGAGTCCGGTGGCAGGATCAAGTCGAAGTCCAGATATTGGATGATCGCGACGTTCAGTTTCAACGCCGCAATCCTGGCCACGATGATCCTGATCCCGTTGCTGTATCCAGAGGCCCTTCCGAAGAACTCCCTGATGGCCTCCATCAGCGCGCCACCGCCGCCCCCACCTCCCCCACCGCCTCCGCCTCCGCCGACCCCGGTGAAGGTCATCCCCCACGTCTCGGAGATTGACCAGGGCCTGCACGCGCCCACCAAGATCCCCAAGGACATCAAGATGGTCAAGGAAGACGCCGCACCACCGCCTCCAGGCGCCGGCGTTGCCGGTATGGGCATGGCGGGTGGCACCGGCGGCGCTGGTGGCGTCTTCGGCGGCATGGGTCTGGGCACCTCGGCTCCGGTCGTGGTCAAGGCCAAGCCCGCAGGTCCGGCTCGCATCTCGGGCGGCGTCATCGCCGGCAACATCCTGGTGAAGACCCAGCCTATCTATCCGCCCATCGCCAAGGCCGCGCACGTCGGCGGGCAGGTGGTGCTTCACGCCATCATCTCCAAGGACGGCAGCATCCAGAGCCTCCAGGCCGTCTCCGGTCCGGACATGCTCAAGGGCTCCGCTCTCGATGCCGTCCGCCAGTGGCGCTACAAGCCGTATCTTCTCAACGGCGAGCCCACCGAGGTGGATACCACGATTACCGTCAACTTCAACCTGAACGGCGGTTGATCGTTCTCTGCTATCCTCGCCGGGTGCGGCTGTCTGCGATGGAAGCCGCGCCCGGCGTAGTCTGGCCAACGTTTTCTCAAGCTTGTCTGGCTTCCTACACCGGACTGGACACTGCGGGGCCGCTCACCCGGGGCTCTTTTCTATAAACGCATCACTTGCAGCACTCGCTCTACTTTGTCGTTCACGCAGGTCCATCATTCAGGAGGAAAGAATTCCGTGATTCTCGCACACATTGCAACTTCGTCCACCCACGCCCTCGCCCTGTTCCAGGCCGCCGCGGGTGATGCTCCCGCCGTTGGTTTCAGCCCGGTTCAGCTCTGGGGCAACATGGGTATGTTCGCCAAGGTCGTCGTCCTGATCCTCTTCGTCATGTCGATCTGGTCGCTGGCCGTCATGATCGACCGCTTCCTCTACTTCTCGGCAGCCCGCAAGCAGTCCCGCGAGTTCGCTCCCAAGGTTGCCGGCGCGCTGAAGGAAGGCCGTCTCGATGAGGCGATCAAGGTTGGCGATCGCGCCAAGAAGTCGCACCTCGCCGAGGTTGTCACCGCTGGTCTCACCGAGTTCCGTTCGTTCGGTTCCGGCGGCGCCATCACCGAGGAGCAGGTCGAAAGCTCGCAGCGCGCTCTCGAGCGCACCGAAGCCATCGTCCACGCCAAGCTGAAGAAGGGCCTCGGCGGTCTGGCCACCATCGGTTCCACGGCACCGTTCATCGGCCTGCTCGGCACCGTCACCGGTATTCTCAACGCCTTTCAGCAGATCGCCACGCAGAAGACCTCGGGCATCGGCGCAGTCGCCGGCGGTATCTCGGAAGCGCTCGTCACGACCGCCTTCGGTCTGCTCGTCGCCATCCCCGCCGTCATGACCTTCAACTACTTCACCAACAAGGTTGAGGCCTTCGACGTCGAGATGGACAACAGCTCCTCCGAGCTGGTCGACTACTTCATCAAGCAGTCGCACCGCTAAGAGCCACGACCTGCGAGAGTCACCCTCTGGTACGCCGGACGCCCGCCACTACGGGCGTCCGGCCTCCAAAACTCGCAAGGTCGCCGTCGAACGCCAAAAGCTAAGAGCTAGCAGCTAAAAGCTAGCCACTCGGAGCCAACTGCTATGGGAATCAACAAGCGGGATGAGGGCAAGAAGGTCAACTCCAACATCAACGTCACCCCGATGGTGGACGTCATGCTGGTGCTCCTGATCATCTTCATGGTCATCACCCCGATGCTCAACAACAAGGTCAACGTCGATCTGCCCAAGGTCAACGCGTCCAGCGTCATGGAAAATGCCAACAAGGAAGACGCGATCACCGTCGCCGTCACCCGCGATGGCAAGACCTTTCTCGGCGGCGATCAGGTCTCGCTCGGCGATCTCGGCACCAAGGTCAACGACCTTGAGGCCAAGAAGACCGACCCGGCCGCCGACAAGGCCGTCTACCTCCGTGCTGACTCGCGCGCCAACTACGGC
>JAJZFE010000169.1 GCA_021798655.1 Acidobacteriota bacterium
CGTGTATCGACTCGCCTCCTTGGATATGGTGAAGTCCACCAGGCGCAGCATCCGCGTAAGCTCTGCCTGCGAGAGCGCGATACTACTCTCACCGGGAGCCGTCGCCACACGCGGGAAGTTCCCCAGCGGCTGCGAGAGCATCTTGGTGGTAGAGCGCCCGCAACGCAACGTCGCCCGCTCATCCTTGACAGCTACAGACACTACGTCGCCGTCGAGCAGCTTGGAATACTCCGTCAGCTTTGCAGCGGGAAGCAGGAATGCCTTGGAGGGCGTTGCTCCCTGCGTCGCCACCTGCACGGTGATGCTCAGGTCGAGGTTCGTGCCGGTAAAGACGAGATGATCATCGCCCTGCTCAATACGGACGGAGGTGAGGATCGGGATGGTGGAGCGGCGGTCAATCGCCGGGGCAATCGTCGCCATGGCGCGTTGGAGAGCTTTGAGCGGGAGCGCGAGTTTCGCGTTGCCTGCGGCTTGCGTGGTGACGGGAGCCTCTGGAGTCGTTGCGGTCATGCGATATCCTTTCGGTACGGCTAAAACGGTTCATGCTTCGCTGCTAGTTTTGCGCCCATCTCGCGGGTGCGCTGCTTGGCCATCTCGGCCGCCTGCGTATCGCTCTGGCGCTGCGTCATGCGCTTCGTGAGCGCGTTCATGTGGTTTTCCACCAGTTCGTCCGCGAGCCCCTGCAACTTGCCCACGCACACACGCTCGTCGTCCTTTGGACTCAAGGACGCCGTGAGGCTCACATAACCGGAGACGCTGGCGTAGTCCACGTTGAGGTTGGGCAGCTTGCGGCTGCTGCTGACGGAGATTGTCGTGATCTTCATTCGCCCCATCCCTCTGTTGCGATACGGCGTCCGCGACTCGTCCCGGCGTAGGACTGCCGTGAGGCAAGCTCGGAGAGCATCGCGCGCGCCGGGGCAAGACCATGCGCACGCAGCTTTCGCATCCCACTCTGGTAGAGAGCGTGCGCGCCCTGTTTCGTAATGCCCAGCGCCGCGCCAATCTCCGCAAACCCCATGGCAGGCTGCAAAAGTACAGTTGATTCACGGTGCTGCTTCATGCGCGATCCTCCATCTGGAACTCTTCCAGTAACCACGACGCCAGCGCGATCAGGTTGAATTCTCCGTTGATTGTTGCCCGCGCGAGGAAGCTCATATCCACCGTGTGAGGCTCGGGCACAGCCGCCTCCAACAGTTCTCCAATGCGGTTTGCCAGTGCAAATACCTCAACCTTCATTTCCCAGCTCCTTCCGTGATGCTCTCTTCGGTCATGTCATACATCCGCAACACCTCGAACGGCTCGCCGCGCCGCTTGTAGCGTGCAGCGAGTTCAGGGTGCTCCGCATCCAACGCTTTGCCGTCCCACACGAGACGCCCGCTCTGCATCGTGTGGGTTACCCGACAAAACTTACTGCCCTCTGTCGGGACGATCACAGCAGGGCGATCTCCCATCAGGATTTTGATCTTCGCGCGCTCGTTCTGGAGGATTGCATCCGCCTCCGCAATCTGCGCTGTAAGCGTCTTGATGTTGGAGGCGAGAATCGCCATCTCAGGGGTGCTATCCACCGGGACAACGGCCTTGACCTTCTTCACAGAGGGGATAGCCTCCGCATTGCGGCAACTGCGGCGGTAGACGCAACGCTCGCAGCGCGCATCGTTGAAGTCTTCCAGCTTGGCGGGAATCTCGCCTTTCACCACACGCTCCCAGAAGGCCGCCTCGAACGGCATCAGCACGCTGTCGATCAGCTTGTCATCGCGCTCATACCGGAAGGTGAGGAAACGGAAGGTGTAGGGCTCCAGCACGGCGAAGTATCCCCACTTCCACCCCGTCACCGCGAGTCCGTGCTGCACCTGAAGCACGTAGTGCGGCGGCATCCCCTCCTCTAGCATGTTTTGGAAGACGTGTTCGTTGGCCGTCTTGCATTCGAGGTATCCGGGACCGTTCGCGTCCTCGAGCGAGCAAATCATCCGGTCCACATTGACGCGCATCCATGGACGATCCGCGCTGACGCGCGTCGGCATGTTGCGAATCTTGAGCCCGGTGGTTTGCGCGAACTTCCGCGCGATGATGGGCTCAAGCGCATGGCCGCGCTCAAACAACCCCAGCGTCTCCGCGCCGTGCTGGTAGTCGGGCTCAACCCCCGACTTGTCCAGGAAGAGAGCGCGCGGGCAGCCATACCCTTCGCTCAGGACCGCAGCGGCATCCGAGCCACCAATCCCCTTGCGGCGCTCGGCGAGCCATTCCGTCAAGCTTTGCTTAGCCATTGGCGACCGCCTTGGACACGCGGTACTCAAACAGTCCCCGAGCCACATGCCGACGCTCTACCACGTAGCCCACCTTGCGGAGGTTGCGCAGTTGCGCCTGCACGGAGTTTTCCGGGAACCCCACGTCGGGAAACATCTTGCGCAATCTGGCGACGAGCCGCTGTATCGTCCACCAGTCCCCCGCGATGGTGATCGAGAGGATGCAGTCAATCTGGCGGAGCAGCCGCACGCGGTCTCGGATATCGTCGTAATCGTACCCTTGAAAAGTGAGAGCACGAAGCGCCGCGTCCTGCTCAAACGCAGGGTCGAATAAAGGGGTGGTAGTCATTCGGCCTCCATAAATTTGCCGCCAGAAAGTTTGTAGAAAACATTCGCCTTGATCGCCACGCCGTCCACCTGCGCCGTCTGCACGTCTATGCGCCGCCAGCCGTCGTCGGTGTGTGCCCACTCAGCCAATGTGAGCCAACACCCAACTGCTCCGAGCGCTTGACCGTAGCGTCCGAGTGCTATAGCGCAGCCCCTCTCGCCTGTTGCCGACGCCGCGCCCCTCCAACCTGTTGCCGACGCCGCGCCACTCTCGCCTGTTGCCGACGCCGCGCCCTTCCAACCT